>JBEBCV010000205.1:0-12426 GCA_041157505.1 Chloroflexota bacterium
CCGGGCTGCGTAATTTGACCTTGTCTTTTTTCATGGTCAATTTGTTTGCAACCCTGACCTACTTTGCCATTCTCTCGCCCATGATCCTCACGCGCAGTGGGGGGGACGAAACTGCCTTGGGCATTGTCCGCCTGGCAATGGGAGTTGGCGGTATTTTAGGCGGAGTCTGGATCATTGCATGGAAGAATCCGCAAAAAAAGGCGCGGATGTATTTCATCGCTACGGGACTCTCATTCTTGATCTGTGATGCAAGCATGGCAATGAGCGACTCGGTCATTGGTTGGTCTGTGTCAGGCTTTTTGGCAGAGGTGACCATTCCACTGATCGTCAGCCCGTATTTTGCCTTATGGCAGGAATTGGTGCCGAATCAAATTCAGGGTCGAGTCTTTTCCACCCGTGAGATGATCCAGATCGGAAGTCAACCCGTTGGTTATCTGTTAGGCGGGGTATTAGCCGACAAACTCTTTGAGCCTGCAATGTTGAATGTTGCATGGTTTCAGAATTCTTTTGGTCTGCTGGTAGGCACAGGTCCGGGCGCGGGGATGTCGTCCATGTTCCTGTTTACGGCGTTCTTCGGCGGCTTGTTGGGGTTTGGCGGGTTGTTATCGAAGTCCATTCGACAGTTGGATCGATAAAAAAAGAACGGGCGACTCGCGAGTCGCCCGTTCAAAAATTTATTTCAACTGCGCCTTGATCTTTTCGGCAGTGTCTTTATACGCTGCTAACTTGTCGCGTTCTTTTTGGATGAGCGCGGCAGGAGCTTTGTTGGCGAAGTCGCCGCCGAGTAGATTTTCCAAACGCTGAATGTGAGACTCGGCTTCTTTGAGTTCTTTTTCGAGGCGGGTCTTTTCACTGGCTAGATCCACCATGCCTGCAAGGGGCAGGTAGATTTCCACAGAACCAACTACGAGCGCGGCAGAGTCGGCGGGTTTGTCTTTCAGTGATGGGTGAATCGTGAATTGTGAGTGGTCGAGTCCGGCGAGAGCAGCGATCACTTTAGTTTGCTCGTTCAACAAATCTGCCTTTGCTCCGGCAGAGATGGACGCGGCGATTTTCTTGGATGGCGCCACACTCTTCTCAGCGCGCAAGTTGCGGATGGAGCGTACGATCTCTTGAATGAGTTCGAAGTCTGCGATCTTTTCCGCTTCCCAGCCTTCGGGGTCGCGTGGTTCGGGCCACTTGGCAACGATGAGCGCATCAGGCCAGCCTTTGCAAATATCCTTGAGAGGAGATTCTCGCACGGCGCTGTGTAAGTGACCCCAAATTTCTTCGGTCACAAACGGAGTGAAGGGATGCAAAAGACGCAACGCCATATCGAACACACGTGCAAGTGTGTCTGCGGCGCGAGCGGCGCGTGAGCCGCCTTCGGCAAGTTCCTGCTTGGCGATCTCTACGTACCAATCGGCAAAGTCCGACCAGAGGAAGTCATAGATCTGCTGACCAGCTTGCCCATATTGGAAGTTTTGGAACTGGCGTTCCACGTCGCGGACGAGAGTTTGCAGGCGAGCCCAGATCCAAGAGTCGGCTAGGGTGTAGTCACCAGGCTCAGCACCGGGTTGAAGCGTATTGATCGCGTTGATTACGAACCGTCCGGCATTCCAGATTTTGTTGGCGAAGTTGCGATTTGCTTCCACTTTCTTCACCGAAAGATTCATATCATTACCGGGAGTCGCGCCCACTAATAACGTGAAACGCAACGCATCGGTACCAAGTTCGTCCATCACGGTCAGCGGGTCGATTACGTTGCCTTTGGTCTTCGACATTTTATGTCCGTGTTCGTCACGGATGAGACCATGCAGGTACACAGTGTGGAACGGAGCCACGCCGGTGTATTCCAAACCGCTCATGATCATGCGTGCCACCCAGAAGAACAAAATGTCGTACCCCGTTTCCATGTAGGAAGTGGGGTAGAAGTATTTCAGGTCGGGCGTTTGATCAGGCCAGCCGAGCGTGGAGAAGGGCCACAAGCCAGACGAGAACCATGTGTCGAGCACATCTTCGTCTTGATGAATATCTTTCGAGCCGCAGGTTGCACATTGGGTTGGGTCCTCGCGCGCCACGGTCATGTGATTATCGGGGCAATACCACACCGGGATGCGATGACCCCACCACAACTGACGGCTGATACACCAGTCCTTGATGTTCTCTAACCAGTTGAAATAGATTTTCTCGAAGCGTTCGGGCACGATCTTGATGCGACCATCTTTCACCGCATCGAGCCCGGCATTCGCCATCGATTCAATTTTCACGAACCATTGTTCGGAGATCATCGGCTCGACGATCTCACCGCCGCGCTGTGAACGCGGGATGGTGGTGCGGTAGGGCTCAGTCTTGATGACAAGCCCCGCCTCTTTCATATCTGCCCAAAGTTGTTTGCGCGCCTCGAAGCGATCCAAGCCTTGATATTTTCCGCCATTCTCGTTCACCTTGGCTTCTTTATCCAGCATGGAGATGATCGGTAGGTTGTGACGATGCGCAATGGCATAGTCGTTCGGGTCGTGACCAGGCGTGATCTTCAACGCGCCGGTTCCGAATTCCATGCTCACATATTCATCACCAATGATGGGGATCTCACGGCCGAGCATGGGCACGATGGCGGTCTTGCCGATGAATTTCTTGAAACGTTCATCTTCCGGGTGGACTGCCACAGCCGTATCGCCGAGGATCGTTTCAGGGCGGATGGTCGCCACAGGGATGAACTCATCTGAATCCTTCAGCATATATTTGAAGTAATACAACGTGGCATCTTCCTCGGAGTATTCCACTTCGAGGTCAGACACGGCGGTTTTGAGTCCAGGCGACCAGTTGATGAGGCGCGGTCCACGATAGATCATGCCCTTCTCGTACAAGCGCACAAAGGCTTCACGTACTGCGCGGCTGAGACCTTCGTCCATAGTGAAGCGCTCACGATCCCAGTCACAGGAGGCACCAAGGCGGCGAATCTGATTCGTGATCATGCCGCCGTATTTCTTCTTCCATGCCCAAGTGCGTTCGAGGAATTTTTCACGCCCGAGTTCTTCGCGAGTGATTTCTTCGGTTTTGAGCAACTCACGCTCAACCATGAGTTGTGTGGCGATACCAGCATGGTCGGTGCCGGGTACCCAAAGCGCGGAATAGCCTTTCATGCGGTGGTAGCGGATCATCAGGTCTTCTACGCTGACGAACATGGCATGGCCGAGGTGCAGTTCACCGGTCACGTTCGGCGGTGGAATGGAGATGACGAACGGTTTGACATTCGGGTCAAAGTCTGGCTTGTTCGGGTCGTTGTGCGGCTTGAAGTATTTGCCCGCTTCCCACATCGCATAAATGCGTGATTCGGTGGATTTGAAATCGTACGCTTTGGGTAGTTCCTTGGTCATTCTTGCTCCTTCGTTGTTCGATATTCGATAATTCGGCATTCGTTTGCCGAATTTCGAAGTTCTAATATCGGCACTTAAAATAAAAACGCCTCGTCCATTATGAGGACGAAGCGCATGCTCCGCGGTACCACCTCGGTTCAGTCTTTTGACTGCACTCTGAAGCTGACAACCATCAGCCTTTGCTGTAACGGGCAACCCCGTGCCGGTCTACTTTCTCGCGGATTTCTTCGGCAAGTAAACTCAGACGACTTCAGCAATTCTTTTCTGCGAAGGCTCACAGCCTAAGACCTTCTTTTCTGTCAGAGAGGGGATTGCGTACTACTTCTGAATGGCTGGATTATATGCGGGAGAACGGGGGGCGTCAAGAAGCCTTGATATCATGGATTGGGTTTCCATACTTGAAGAGTGTAGACTCCTCCCATGTTCATTTCAATAACGATTTCATCCACAAGAGTGTAATTCTGCTCAAGGGTTAGTGTGTCAAAAAATTGTGCTTTGTCTTTTTGGATGATGATCACATCATATCGTCGGTTTTCAATTCTGCGATCGATACTGGTTGTGAGACCATACCCATCCCTTCGGATCCTTTCGTAAGGTATATCTGTGAGGATGGTGTCGGGGTATGGTTGTATGGTGAAAAAAATGACGGTCTGCCCTGAATCCATGGGCGCATATCCGAGTGACATAACGTCGGTGACCATTAACGGAGGGTGTATAAAGGAATTAACCCCATCTAGATATCCAAGCAACCTAGTCCATTCAGTTTGGCTTCTCTCTTTTAGGTATTCCGGTGACATTATCCTTGATTCCCATGTGAATATATTGACGACTATTAACAAAGCGGCAATCAGGTTTAATTTATTTTCCGGAATCAAACTACTAAAAAACCAGCAAACGAATAGTGGCGCTACCAGTTGATAGGCGTAGCCCAATGGATTGGGTTGATGCCATCCAAGAATAGACACAAATGCAAGTAGAGTAACTCCAAATGCATAAAAAATATAACCTGGTGATTTCTCAAACAGTGGCTTATTCCATGTTGAAATGTTGATCGGATAAGACAGTTTTATACTTTCTCTGCTTGTCTTAATGCCATCAACGATAAAAGCCATTAGGCTGATGAGAAGCAGCAGTGAAAAAGTGTTTATTAGAGAATTTAATTGGGAAATCAAGTGTTCCAGACTTCTTGTTGTCTGAGAAACATTTGCCCAGATCGTACCTACAAAATAAAGGGGGAAAATATTCTTGACCACAAGGGCTGATAACACTGCCAAGGTTAAAAATGTAAGTCCGTAGATGATTCCCTTTTTCGGTGAAACAAATAGAAAAACGTAGGAGGCAACGATCCCAAACGACAAAATGAAATATGGTTTTGTGTAGAAACCAGCTAGCGCTAAAAATATGCTAAGCGCCAAACTTTTGGAATTAAAGGAAAACAGCAAAGGGATAAAAATTGCTGCTATGAAGAAAAAAGCCCCGGTGGGAGCTGGATAAGCACTGATGCCACCCAATCCTTGCACACCTGCAAGACTGACCATTACAAAAGCAGAACATGCTAATGCCAGTAAATTATTCTTTCTTTCTTTGAGAATGACATTATAAAAAATTGTAGAAGACAAGAGAATAAACACAAAATTTACTGCTCTATGAACTACAAGTGTGTTTCCAAACCATACTGTAAAGGGAAACACGATAAGGTTATACATAAAACCATAGAGTGTTATCCCTAAAGGTTGATTTTCAAGTGTGAATGGATTCATTCCTCTTAGGTAAAACCAGGTATGAACGCTTGCTGTTCCCTCAAGAGTAGTAATTTGGTGGGGGATAAGGACGGTTTTATACATAAAATAAACCGACCATACTATGGATAAGATTGATCCTAAGAATAGCAATGGCTTTGAGATCTTCCACTTGTCGAGTATTGTTATGTCAAAATCCAGAGCTGATTTGATAATTTTTTTCATCGATGAATCCTTGAACTGAGGAATTTGAAAGGCAGGATTTTACTTAGGCTCCCAGATCTGCACAACCCACTTTTGATTTGTGGCGGACATGTAAAGAATTAATTGGTCAGTCATTTCATAATTCTCTTTGACCAGGTCCAAGTCGTAGAACACTTCCATTTCTTTTGTTATATATATTAGATCGTACCCTTTGTTTTTGATGGTCTCATTCACTTTTTGGGCATATTCTTCACCAATTCGCAGATAATCCTCGTACGGAGGACCAAATAGAAGATTTTCAGGATACGGTTTCATGGTGTAAAAATAAATGGTTCGTCCAGAATCGACCGGTGTAATGCCAAGTTCCATCGCTCGTGATGTAAATACAGGGGAGTTGAGGATGTTTTTTGTAGGTTTGATCGTTTTATATAACTTCTCCCACGCGAATGAATCCTTTATTTCCAGCATATTTGGGTTTAGTGTAACAAACTGCCATGCAAGCAAATTCATAATGATTACTAACGAGGCAAGAACACTTAAAGGTTTTTTGTTATCGTAATTTGTGAAAAACCATATTAGAAATGTGGATACGACCATTTCGTATGTGTAGCTCAGGTAATTCCCTACGTGAGAGCCAAGCACCAAAATGAATGCAGTGATGGCAACAAGCGGTGCGTACAAGAAATAATCCAAATCGATGTTCAGGAGAGGTTTATCCCATGCTGTGAGATTGAACCTGATAGCAGAAAAAAAGTATCGTGATTTTCGCAATGATTCCCAAAAAGCCAGCAGAGTCAATACAAGGATGGGGGAAAAATAGATCGTGAGCCACATCAGCTGAGTCAGTAAATGCTCTAATGTTCGGAACGTGTTCGAGATATTTCCACCGAACACATTAACCAGATACAGCGGAAAGAAAATTCTTAAGATTGGAAAAGTACCAAGGAAAAAGCCAGAAAAATAAAGTACGTATTGAAGCGCCTTTTTCTTGGAGACAAATAGAAAAATGTAAGACACAACAATACCCCACGCCAAAACATTGTATGCCTTTGTATGTAATGCAAGCAGGGCAAAAAACGCGCTTGCTATCAGACTTTTATTATCGTATGACCTGAGGTATGGGAAGTACAAGGTGCACAAGAACAGAAAAGTTCCCAATGTGGTTGGACTAGACCCAATTCCGCCAAGACCGATGAAGCCGATCATAAAGAATGCGGCTCCAATAGATGCTAATGAAATGCTTTGTCGGCGTTGGAATATAACCCAAAAACCAACCGTTGTTGAGAGAAGGATGAATATGAAGGAGACCCAACGATGGACATGTAATGTGTTACCAAAGACATATGCAAAGGGAACCATGACAAAATTATGCAGGATGCCATATGTGTTATATGCAAGCGGATTGTTATCAAAAACATATGGGTTCTTTCCACTTAACAACAATCCCGTTAGAACTTGTGGCGCCCCTTCACGGAGACCAATCTCATATGGAGTGGTGATAATGGTCCTTGCAAAATATACCGAGTACAGGATTGAAACCATTGCTCCAAATAGAATTAATAGAAAGGCGGGTTTGTAATGGCTGATCTTGGTCTTAAGTAACAAGGAGAAGTTTTCAATTTTCATGTGTCTGATGGCTGGCTTTCGAAGTGGGATTTTAAAACTATACCACATCATATTTTCTAGTGATCAAGAACTATGGATGCGGTTTATAATCCTTGAAGAGAAAATACAAACTATGCTCACACCTCTCGATTACCTATTTGCTGCACTTGCCGCGCTTGCTGCAGGAGCCATCAATGCTCTTGCCGGCGGTGGGACGCTCATTACCTTCCCTGTCCTTACGTTTCTCGGCATTCCTGCTGTGTCTGCCAATATCACCAACACGGTGGCACTTTGCCCGGGCTACTTTGGCGGTACGCTGGCACAGAAGAACGATTTGAAAGATCAGACCAAACGCTTGTGGATGCTCATGCCTGCAAGCATCCTTGGCGGCGTGCTCGGAGGATTTTTGCTCCTACAGACCGGTGAGAAACTCTTCACTGAACTCGTGCCTTACTTGATTTTGATGGCATGTATATTGCTTGCCATTCAAGACCCTGTCCGTGCGTGGTTGGTGAAACGGATGGGGGAACATCATGGATCGAACCTTGAAAAGTTGACGTGGCTGCCGGTCGGTCTCGCTTCGATATACGGCGGATACTTTGGCGCAGGTTTGAGCGTCATCGTTCTCTCGGCTCTCGGCTTGACCTTGGAGGATTCGCTGACCCGTTTGAATGCTCTCAAGCAGGCGGTTGGATTCGCGGTCAATGTGGCGGCGGCGATCTTCTTTTTATTCTCAGGTCATGTGATCTGGTCGGTGGCGCTGGTGATGGCGGTAGGTGCGCTGATCGGCGGCAACCTGGGCGGACGGTTGGCTGGCAAAATCAAACCGTCCACATTGCGGTGGACGGTGGTGACGATCGGCGTGATCGTGGCGATCATTTATTTCGTAAGATAAAACAGACGATGAACTACTGACGATTGACCATGGACAATAGACCGTGGTCAATCGTCATTTTTATTTTCGAGCAATGCCAGGAAGTACCAACGGGGAATCTGCAAAAGGATGTTCCACCACTTGCACAGGCAGGCAATAAGCATTGGATATATTTTCGGGGGTGAGCACTTCGCGCGGTGTGCCAATGGCGTTGAGCTTTCCTCCAACTAACAAAGCAACACGGTCTGCGTAACGGGCGGCGAGATTAAGATCGTGAAGTGCGATCAATACGGCGAGATCTTCTTTGTGGGCGAGTTCGCGAATTAATTCCAATAAACTGACCTGATATTGCAGATCCAAATGAGCGGTTGGTTCATCGAGCAAGAGGATCGGTGTGGACTGACAAAGGGCGCGGGCGAGTAAGATGCGCTGTGCTTCGCCGCCGGAGAGCTCACCGACTCTGCGCTCGGATAAATTTACAGCGTTGACGCGAGTCAGGGCTTGGCGAGCCAGTTCCTCGTCGTGGGAAGAGGCGTTGCCGAGAAATCCAAGGTAGGGTGTGCGTCCCATCAAGACTGTTTCCCAGACGGTGAATGCAGGCGGTAATGAGATCGCCTGCGGCACAACTGCAAGGTATTTTGCACGCTTCATTGGGTCGAGCACGTGGAAGTCGTCGCCATTGGTGCGGACCGAGCCTGTAGATGGAATCACTCCGCTCGCAGCACGGATGATGGTGGACTTGCCCGCCCCGTTCGGACCGATGAGTGCGAGCACTTCACCGTTCTTAACTTCAAAAGAAACATCATGCAGAACTTGATGTCCATGATACGAGGCGGAGAGATTTTGGATTTTGAGCATGTTAGAAAATCAGATACCAGTACAACGCGGTTTCTTTGGTTTTTGGGTTGATGGCTTTATACACGTTGCGGTCGAAGCCGCTGAGGATGAAACCGCAGGAGGCATAAAGTGTGCAGGCTGGGACGTTGTCATCTTGCGTTTCAAGCATGACGCCGGGGTGATTGGTTTCGCGTGCCCATTGAATGCCGCGTTCTAGCAATTTGCGACCAAGACCCAAACCGCGAAATTTGGGATTGATGACGAGGTCCTCGATGTAGCCGAATTGATTCCACCAGGTTAATACACGGATGCGCCCTGCGAGCTCTCCATCCACTTCGGCAAAGAAGGCAGTGGGAGGCGTGCCGGAGAAGCCATAATCTGTCTCTTCAAGTTGAACTTCACGTTCGTATGACGGCTGGACCTCGACAATGGTGTAGCCGAGTTTTTCATTTTCGATGTTGAGTACGAGTCGCGAAGTTACGATGGATTTGCGCGAGAAAAAATGTGTGTTTGCAGACTCTTCAGGAGCCTTTTCGCGGATGATGATGTTCATTACCAGTATCCTTGATTCTTTACGCGGCGCAGAACCCATAAGAAAAAGGGAGCACCAGCCAATGCGGTGATGATTCCAACCGGAATTTCTTGCGGTGCTAAAACCACACGTGCAAGGATATCTGAAAGCAGTAATGCAGATGCACCGCTGATAATGGAGAGCGGGATGAGGCGACGATAGTCTGCACCGAACCAGAGACGCATGATGTGGGGGACGACCAGCCCGATAAAACCAATAATGCCGGAGAAGGCGACAGCGGCAGCAGTTGCAAGGGAGGATGCGACAAGCAGAACTGTTTTAGTGCGATTGACGTTCAAACCCATGTGTTGAGCTTGATCGTCTCCGAATTGTAAAAGGTTGAGACGGTAGCCATAAAAGATAAGGATACCCAATCCAATGACAAGATAGGGCAACATGGCAAGGATGGCTGTCCAACCGGCTTGGCTGGCTCCGCCCAGCAGCCAGCCCAACGCGCGACGGACTTCACTGGTGGAACGCAGCATGAGAAATGAGGTGAGCGAGGTGGCAAACGAAGAGAATGCAACCCCTGCGAGAATTAAGTTGGTTGTGGGAATGGTTTGCCCAACGCGGGCGAGGAAATAAACAATGAAGACGGTCAACAATGCTGATATGAATGCTGCCATGGGAATGACCATCAATCCCCAAAATGTATAAGGCCACTGAACAGACATGGCGATGACTGCGCCCAATCCTGCGCCAGAGGCAACGCCGATCAGGAACGGGTCAGCCAAAGGATTGCGGAAAAGTCCCTGATAGGATGCTCCGCTTCCGCTGAGGGCGGCACCGGTCAGCGCGATGAGGACCGTGCGTGGTAAACGAATATTCCAAATAATGAATGCGAATTTCTCTTCCCCTACACCGCGCAGAATCTTCCACATCTCAGCTGGCGAAATGAAAACAGAACCAATAGCGAGACTGAGCACAATGGCTAAAAGAAGAAAGAGGAAAGAAGAAAGAAAAGGTCTTTTCATCAGAGAGGGTGGGTAGGGAAGGTTTATGAATTCCCTACCCACCAATATACTAATTTACCAACTTACCGAATTACTCAAACAAACCCGGATGCAAAATTTTCGCCAATGCTTCGAGCCCATCCACCAAACGCGGACCAGGGCGGCTGATGAGGTTGTCGTCGATGGGGAAGATCTGGTTGTTTTGCACAGCGGCAATGGTGCTCCAACCTTCGCGAGTGAGTACGGAATCAGCGGTCACACCCCACATCGAATCACCAAGCAAAATGATGGAGGGGTTGGCAACCACGATCTGTTCGAGGCTCAATTGCGGATATGGGTCAGTGGCTTCACTGCCAATGTTGAAACCGCCAGCACGGTTGATAAGCAAGTCACCAAACGAGCCAGGTCCATATGACCAGGGCTTGGTTGGGTCGGACGCATCGATCTCGTAGAAGACGGATGGGCGGGCACTGATGGGCGCGATCTTTTCATCCACAGCGGCGACACGGGCTTGGAGAGAGTCGACTAATTCGGTGGTGTCGTGTCCAGTCAGGTCGCCGACGATCTCAAGGTTGGTGTACATTTCTTCGAGGGTGGTGGGGTTGCTCAAATAATAAACAGTTAGACCCAAACCTTCCAACTGGTTGACCAATTCAGGTGTATTGATTTCAGCAGCGAGTACTAAATCCGGTTCAAGGGCAACGATTGCTTCAGCGCTGTATTCACCCATGGAACCGCCCACACTTTCGATGGAGGTGGCTTCGGCTGGGTAGTCGGAAAATTCATCGCGACCAATGACCTGGTCGCCTGCACCAATGGCAAAAAGAATTTCGGTGTTAGACGGGGCAAGTGACACAACGCGCTGGGCAGGCGCAGAGAGGGTCACTTCACGACCGAGTCCATCGGTGAAGGTCAAGCCTTCGGCAGCGGCTTCGGTTGCAGGGGCTTCAGTGGTTGTTACTTCCGTCGAAACAGGATCAGCTGTCGGTGTGGCTTGAGGCGCAGGGGCGCACGCTGCAAACAGCGCGATCAATAAAGTCAGAATTAAAGTCTTGCGAAACATCTTTTCTCCTAGTATGTGTATTAGACGATAGACCATCAACGATCGATCTTGGTCTGTCGTCCATCGTCTATGGGCAGCCGCAGTGCGGCGAATCAAAATCCCCAGCATAGGCTGGGGAGGTTGGAGAGGCAATCCGGTTGAGGACCTGTTCTCCACCTCCTTTCCGCGAGAAGTGGTTGAACCGATCAGAGCGGGCGACCTGGCTTGTTAGTTTATGTGACTAACTTACAGTTGCGCGACAGCGCCGGATTTTCACCGGACTTCGCCGCTTGCTGATCGTATATAAAATTATTGTACCACCGCTTTTTGAGCGATCGTTTTGAGCATGCCTTTGAAGAGATACAAGTGAAATGGGGCGAGCAGATACCAATATATAAATCCACCCAAGCCGCGCGGAGCAAAGTATGCGGTCTGGGTTAAAATGTCATCGCTTACGTGCCATTCCATCCAACCGTCACCGGGGGCTTTCAATGTAGAGCGGAACAGGATGTGATTCTCGTTCTGGAAATCGACTTCATAAAAATTATCTCGCCTACCTTCGAGCAATCCACGCAAGCGCCATAACCAATTCGCGAAGATCCAATCGCCGTTTTGATCGAAGCGCTTTATCATGGACATAATTTTTTCTGTTGATGCATTCACTTTCATTGCACGGTGATCGATGAAGAATCCTTCGTGTTTCAGGATTTTGACTCCGCTCGAACCATCCTCCCATACCCGTTCTATCTTCAGCGGATGCAAACGCTTCATTGCCTCGGCGATAGCTGATTCGTATTCCATGAGCTTTACCTCAGGGAAAGTTTTCTGCGCCGTGTCGTGCAGAATGAGACTGTCACTCGAAAGCCCACCGACGAGCGCATAGGCGATCGGGTAGGGGACTGGTGTCATTAAGTCGATACCAAAAGCCATGAACCAGATCGGCACATAAGGCAACAGAATCATGCTGCGTTTGTGCCCACGGACTTTGGCATACATCTTCATCAGATCCGTGTAATGAAAGACCTGTGGCATACCAACCTCGAAAACGCCGTCGTGACCTTTGAGGTTGGTCAGCGCGGCGATCAGATAGTCAACGACGTTTTGAACCGCGATCGGTTGCGACTTGTTCTTCAACCAGGTGGGACCAGGAATGATCGGAAACAACTCCGTCATGAAGCGGATCATCTCGAAGGAAATACTGCCCGAGCCTGCAATGACCCCTGCCCGAAATTCTGTGACGGG
>JBEBCV010000206.1:0-6587 GCA_041157505.1 Chloroflexota bacterium
GTAACCGAGTTCGTGATGGATGTGCCGCCCGCCTCTTTCCAAGCCCCAGCTTGGTCGCCAGACGGAGCCCAAATCTTGCTGACAACGCTCTCCCCCGCAGACAAACCTCAACTCGTCCTGGCAGACTCAACGGGAGGAATACAAAAGACCATTGCTGAGTTCGAGGTCAATACTGTCTTTGCATGGGCTTCAGACAGTAAACAATTTGCATATATCAATGGGACAGAAACTCTCGAAAGCGGTTCGATCGGTCCATTGCATGTGGGCAGTATTGAGAACGATGAAGACATTGTTGTGGATGAGCAGGTGATTGCATTCTTCTGGGCACCCGATGCAATCGAGGTGGCATATCTCATCCCATTTGTCTCAGAAGTGGAAGGTTCAAGCACTCCGCTGGTATATCTTGAATTGAACATTCTCGATATCGCCAGCAAGGAAAGCCGTAAAGTTGCCACCTTTCAGCCAACTGAGAGTTTTCTCGCCATGATGCCATACATTGACCAATACCATCAATCCATGACGATCTGGTCACCAGACAGCAATAATCTGGTCATCTCCTTCGTGGACCAAAATGGAGTATCCGGAATCGCCATCATCCCCTCTTCGGGTGTCACCGAACCGCGCCTGCTTGTGAATGGCACCTACGCTGCCTGGTCTTGGAAATAGACGCTAGACAAGAAAAAACGCCTGCGAGTATATCGCAGGCGTTTTTTCTTTATTTCTCTTCCGGCTTTTCTCCGGTTACATCACTAACTAGAGCGCTTAGAATTTTGTCCGTCTCTGACTTATCGGTTTGACCTTCACCCGATGCTTGACGAATAACCTCAACACATTCACGTCCGGTCATGTCACCGCGTTCGAGCAAGGCTTGGGCAACTGCTTCCACTTCTACACGGTGAGTGCGCAAGAGATGCTCAGTCTGGTCTTCCAATTGCTGCCAGAACTTTTCGACGATCTTGCCACGCCCGTTATAGCCGCCATCAGCCGCCATGGGGTTGTCCATCGTAATTGGCGGACCAAAATAGCCGTAATGCGCCAACTGCCACAACCGCGCACGGACGTTTTGAAAGTCTCCCGTGGCACCTGTCCAATATTCACCGAAGAAGATCTTGGTGGCGACGTGTCCCGCCATGGAAACCATGATATCCGCAACGAAGCGGCGCAAGGGCATGGCGTACACGTCGAAGTTCGAAACGGGCAGCACATATCCCAACGCATCAGCACGGCGAATGATGCTCACACGGACGATGCGCTCGTCAGGTCGCAGATGATATTGTGCCACTGCATGACCAGCCTCATGATATGCCACCTGCTTGCGCTGGTCTTCTTCCATTTCTTCGATGGGGTTCTCAAGACCGATGGCTTGTTCCTGAAACGCTAATTCGATATCGCGCTGAGAGATCTTGTCGCGTCCATCGAATAATGCCAAGCGGACAGCATCTTTTGTCACCGCAGACATGATGCGTGCCGGGGTCGCCCAAGAAGTATCGCTAACCAAGGCTTCAATATCCACGGTTTCATCATGCTTGATCTTGCTCAGATAGTAATTCACGATCTCACGGCGTCCACCACGGTCGGGCAGACCCACTGCAATTTTGCGGTCAAAACGACCAGGACGTACCAAAGCTGGGTCGAGCACATCGGGGCGGTTGGTAGAGCCCATGAACATCACATGCCAATTGCGGATGGGTGCCTTGCGTCCAAGCATTTGATACACACGCGCACGAAGCTTTTCCCATGCGGTCAACGTACCAATGCCATCCATTTCATAAAGCAGACGAGTTAAGGCACCAGAGCCAGCCCCCATGCCCATCATGCCGCCCATCATTTGACCGCCGCCCATCACACTTCCACGAGACATACCCACTGCATCGATCTCGTCAATATAAGCGATACATGCGCCATATTCACGCGCCAGTTTTCGGGCACGGCCCACGAACTGGATCATGCGGAGCACATCCACACCCCAGAACATGCCGCGAAACCCGGATCCTTCAATGGATATAAAAGCAATGCCAGCTTCACCCGCCATGGCTTTTGCCAGCAAAGTCTTACCGGTGCCCGGCTCACCATAGAGCAACAGACCCGTGATGAACTGTCCACCCATCTTTTGGAACTGCTCACGGTCTGAGAGCAGATAGATCCACTGGCGGACCATCTTTAGCAGATTGGGCTGACCCTTGTAATCTTCAAAGGTGATTTGCTTCGGGTCACCGGGGCGAATCACTTCCACCCGGGTTTGAGACATGAACCAGAAGATCGCCACAAACTGAAGGATGGCAAACCCGATCGCAAATACCACCTGGAAGATAAAGCCAAGCGCAACAAGGACGATGTTCAAAACGTCGGGGTTGATCAACGCCCAAACGACAAGTCCATTGAGCAATGCCCAACCAATGATGCCAAAGAAGAAACGCCCCGCATTGCCAGAAGCCGCCCAAACAAAAACACGTAATTGAATGTAAAGGAAGAGAAGTCCAAGAAGGATCAATCCACCGATGGAGAGGGCGTTCAACACCCAGTCAAGTGCCACTTCAGAAGCGACAGAGGCAGAGACCATGGCATTGATCAACAACCAAACCAACAAAGCAGGCAGGGTCCAGAATCGCCATACACGGATGTTGCTAAAGATATAGAACAACCCGCCCAACGATAGCGGATTAAGCCACCAGGCAGCTGCCAACCCATAGGCGAGGATCTCAGCCCGGTCGGCGCGAGATGCGTTCTGCGTCAAAAACCAGATGACAGGCGCTGAAACAAAAAGTGTGAGAAGCAGACCAATGACCCATCCAATTCCCCCGTAAAAATCGGTGGCGGGTTTTGTGACCACCTTCGAACGCGATTTGCCGGGTATGCCCGGCTGTATGCTGGTTGTGGACATGAGACCTCTGAGCAAAAATGAAGTTGGGCAAGTGTATCGCGAAATCGTTATAAAGTGATGAGAAGGACTTTTTTGATAGTTCTTGGATGCACAAAAAAGATATTTCTTACGCCAGGTCTCGCGCGTTTCAATAATGTTCTCGCAACTCTGATATTACAACATCAAGTTGTATAATTACTGAAATGCAGTCCACACCGCTCCTATACCCTTGGTTTTTATCCGTTACGCTTACCTTTCTGATGGGGATCTATGCACTTCGCTATCGAAAGCACGTTGCTGCCAGACCTTTTATAGCAATGTGCTTTTTTGCATCGTTATGGGCATTCTCTTACATCTTTGAGTTAGGCGGTACGAGTCTTGCATTAAAGACCTGGGGTGTAAAGTTTGGCTATCTTGGTGTGATCGGTCTGCCATTATCCTGGACGGCTTTCGCACTGGCGTATTCGGGTCGTGCCAATTGGCTCACAAAACGTAACATTCTTTTGGCGTTGATCTTTCCCATCCTAACTTTGATCGTGATCTTCACAGATGATTACCATCATTGGTTCTTCACGGAAGTTGGTCTACAAACCGATGAAGTTTCAGGGTTGATCTTAATTAAAAATCCGCTTGGGTGGTGGTTCTGGCTGCATGCGGTGTACATCTATGCTGCATTGATAATTGGTTCGTATTTTCTTGTTCGCGAGTATTGGGAAAAAAGAGATGTTTATCGCTCGCAGATCATCATCAACCTGACCGCGATCTTGTTACCATGGATATCAAATGGTATCGTCCTTGCCGGATTGCTACCCGTCCGCATCGACATAACCTCGGTTATGTTCTCGCTCTCTGTCTTGATCTTAGGCTGGGGTTTTCTGCGCTATCAGTTATTGGATATTTTGCCAGTTGCACACCGCGCCGTGTTCGAAAGCATCTCCGATTCAGTCATTGTCCTCGACCCGGAACTTCGTATTGTTGAACTCAACCCAGCTGCACTGGAAATGTTCAAACTGCGTCCCAATGACGTGCTGGGGAGATCTTTCCAATCTGTTTTCAGACAGTGGGTTCAATTGGCAGACAAAGCGTTGCAAACCCACGGCTATCACAGGGAGATCGTTTTTGAAAATGAAGGCGAACCCATGCGTTGGCTGCATCTTTTTGTCAGCACCTTGCGCAATAATGGTTCTGAAAAAAGTGAAGGACACATTATCACTCTGCGAGACGTCACCAGCATCAAAGAGAACGAAGCCGCTCTAGCCATCGCCCGCGATGACGCCATGCATGCCAATAGCTTCAAATCACAGTTGCTGGCAAATGTCAGCCACGAATTGCGAACCCCACTTGGTATCATTCTCGGCTATACCGATCTGATCGTACGCAAATCTTATGGCGAATTGACCGAAAAACAGGTCAATATTCTCGGACGTATCAAAGACAGTACTCAATATCTCGATGGGCTTGTTTCTGAGCTACTTGACCAAGCTCAACTCGACAGCGGCAAATTGTACCTTTCTCAAAGATCCTTCGAACCGCGCGAAGTACTTGGATCGGTCTGCAGCCAACTGAGTGTCTTAGCAGAAGCCAAAAATCTTGAGTTCAATGCCACCATCTCAGATAATCTACCCATCGCACTTGTAGGAGACAGTCAGCGTCTCAAACAGATCCTCGTCAACCTTATCAGCAACGCCATCAAATTTACTCAGACCGGCAGCGTTACAGTTGAAATCGCAGCATTGCCCTCTCAAACCGAATGGATGATGCGTGTTACAGATACAGGTCCCGGCATCCCAGAGGAATCGCTCAATACTGTCTTTGAGCCATTCAAGCAGCTTGCCGATGCACATAAATCCTTACGCAAAGGGTACGGGTTGGGACTCTCCATTACAAGACAACTCATCCGATTGATGGGTGGAAATATCACACTCGAAAGCACAGTAGGAAAAGGTACCACCTTTACAGCAATCCTCCCTCTCATCACTGAAGAAGAAACCCCTCATGAGTAATCCCCCGCTTGCGTTCATTGTTGAAGATGACCCCTACCTTTCAGAAATCTATGCCGATACCCTAGGAAGCATTGGTATCACCACCGAAACCTTTCAAGACGGCGAAACCGCCATGCAAAAACTGAGGAATGTCGCTCCAGACCTCCTCGTTCTCGACTTGAACCTCCCAAAGTATTCCGGCATTGAGATCTTTCATGACTTGCGAAAACAACCACAAACATCAGAAACATGGGTCTTGATCGTCACTGCCAACCCTGCTCAAGCTGCAGAACTTTCTGAAGCAGAGATCGAAAGCCAGAACCTGTTGGTACTTACCAAACCCATCAGTGTCGATCAACTCGATCAACTAGCCCAGCGGCTGGTCTTCGATAAATAAAATAAACCTGAAAAACAAGTTGGATACAATCTAATTAATGGATAACACCTTCAACACTCTGCAACCACTTCTAGATAACGCCATCGCCTCACACCGGAACTCAATCGGTTCCAGCCACGAAGAAGCGTTTCGCCTCTTCAATGGATTCTACGAAGGCTTCCCTGAACTTGTTTTGGATGTTTATGGACAGACTCTGGTCATCCATGACTATTCAGAAAACCCCAGTTCACCACGTATTCAAGAAATCACCAATCACATCCGCACCACCCTAGATTGGCTACGCGCAGGGATAGTGAAAACGCGGCATGCATCAACTCAAAAGGAGAAACGAGGCACCCTCCTCTTTGGTGAAAGCCCTGATCGCAAGATCAAAGAACATGGCATTTGGTATGCTCTGGATCTCACCATGAACCGCGATGCCAGTTTCTATCTCGACACACGCAATCTGCGGAAATGGCTTATCGACAATATGCAAGGGAAGTCTGTGCTTAACACCTTTGCATACACTGGAAGTTTGGGTGTGGCTGCCGTTGCAGGCGGCGCGACGAATGTCATTCAAACTGACCTTAACCGCCAGTTCTTGAATCTTGGAAAAGAGTCATTTACTCTTAATAACTTCCCAATTCAAAAACAAAGCTTTATCTCGCAAGATTTCTTCTCCGCGATAGCACGCTTCAAAGCCGGTAAACAAACTTTTGACAGCGTCATCATTGACCCGCCTTTCTTCTCCACTACTTCACGCGGTAAAGTGGATATGGAACACGAAAGCGGAAGGCTCATCAATAAGGTTCGTCCTTTGATCAATAATGGCGGGACTCTGATTGCCATAAACAATGCTATTTTTCTTAGCGGCAAAGAATACATGGAAACACTCGAAAATATTTGCAGAGATGGTTATCTCAGCATTCGGGAATTGATTCCTGTACCTGAAGATTTCATTGGACAGAATCGAATCGGCAAACCCATCACAGATCCTGCTCCATTCAATCATTCCACCAAAATAGCAATTCTGGATGTTAAGCGAAAATGACCGGCGAAACTGATCTTGCAAAACTAATCAAAGGCATGAAGCCTGAACGGCAGCCCGGCGAATATGTCTTTTGTTTAATAAATACACTAGAACAAGCCGTTGAATTGAACCCCTTATGCGCATTTCAGGAAAGTGAAGGGACAACCATCATCCTGCCCAAACATATTGCCGATGACAATGTTCTCTTTTACTCAGCAATTTGTGCATGGATTACTCTGACCGTCCATTCTTCACTAGAGGCGGTTGGTCTGACAGCTGCAGTAAGCAAAGCTCTTACCGAGGCGAACATCAGTTGCAATGTGGTGGCAGCTTATCATC
>JBEBCV010000207.1:0-6047 GCA_041157505.1 Chloroflexota bacterium
CCGCTCCAGATCCCCACACTACCCATTACATGGGTAGCCTTATTGTGGATGGGCATCCTCGGTTCAGGGCTGGCGTTCATCATGTTGTTCTACCTCATCCATGAGATCGGTCCCACCCGCACCACCATGGTCACCTATCTATTTCCGCTGGGCGGCGTTACACTTGGGGTCATCTTCCTCAAAGAAGCGCTGACCTGGCAGATCATCACCGGGGCAGCTCTCATCATCGGCAGTCTTGCAATTGCCAACTGGAGTCCCAAACAAGCATGACCCATCGTTCCGGCTTTATCGCCATCATCGGTCGCCCCAATGTGGGCAAGTCCACTTTACTCAACGCCTTGCTCGGGCAAAAGGTCGCCGCAGTGTCGCCGCGTCCGCAGACCACACGCAGACGTCAACTTGGCATTCTGTCGCTAGACAATGCCCAGCTTATCTTTGTCGATACGCCCGGTATTCATAACGCCAAACACAAGCTTGGTGAATTCCTTAATGCCGAAGCCGAAGAAGCTCTTGATGGCGTGGACTTAATTCTCTGGCTGGTGGATGCATCCACTTCCCCGACCGAAGAGGACAAGAATATCTCCACACTTCTCTATGGCATCTCGCCTCGCACTCGCCGCATGCTGGTTCTCAATAAAACAGACCTGGTGCAATCCGACGAATTGTCTGCACGTGAGAGCGAGTATGCCAAGCTGATGGACAAAGCGACCGTAATGCACGTCTCTGCGGCGCGCAGGCTTGGGTTGGGTGAACTGACCGAAGCGCTGATCCAAGCTGTCCCTGAGAGAGAGCCGGAATATCCCGAAGATCAGATCACAGACCTCTATGAAAAAGAGATCGCCGCAGATCTGATCCGCGAAGCCTGCCTCATCAAATTGCGCGACGAAGTGCCGCATGGCATGGCGGTCCGCATTGACGAATTCAAAGAACGCGAGAACGGTATGGCATATATTGCTGCAACGATCTTTGTGGAGCGCGAATCTCAAAAAGGGATCGTCATCGGTGAAGGCGGCAAGATGCTGAAGACGATCGGTTCCGCCGCAAGAAAAGAGATCGAAGACATGGGCGGGCGCAAAGTATTTTTGGAATTGCGCGTGAAGGTCTCGAAAGATTGGCGTAACGATGCAAATGTTTTGAAACTGTTGGGGTATGGGAAGAAAAAGTAAATTTTGAGAAATAAAAAGGAGTAACAAGAAAAACTTGTTACTCCTTTTTATGTTTATTACTCCTTACTCGATCATCTCCCCCTCAACGGCTTGAACCCTTCACCCCATGCTTCATGTGCCACACCGATGACGAGAAATGATTCAGGGTCGCTTTCGTGAACGATGGCTTTGAGCGTTGCCACTTCGGCGCGGCTGACGACACAATACAAAACGGGGCGTGAATTACCTGTGTAACCGCCTTTGCCTTCCAACCACGTCACACCGCGCTCCATATCTTCCATGATGCGATTCGTGACCTCATCTGGCTTCGATGTAACGATCATTGCGGTGCGAACGGTACCGCCGCCTTCGAGCACTGTCTCTGCCACAAGCCCGCTGACATACAAAGTGATCATTGCGTAAAGCGCCGCCTTCCAACCAAAGACAAAGCCTGCGGAGAGAATGACCACAGCATCCACCATGAGATAGCTTTGGGTCATTGAAATGCCGCGCCAGTTGTTGAGAATACGCGCAAGGATATCTGAGCCACCGCTGGTTCCGCGCGCGCGATAGACCATGCCATACCCCACGCCGCTAAAGATGGCACCATATAAAGAATTGAGGAATATATCGCCTTGCAAGTCATTGATCAGAATTTGTGAATATGAAACGAAGGCAGGGATCTTCATCATCACATCGGTAAAAAGCGAATAAGTGACGATCGCAACAGCGGTACGCATGGCGAATTTGAATCCACCAAGGTAGCGCCACCCCAGAAGAAAAAGCGGGACATTGCCTATAAGCACCATCAAACCGATTGGCCAACCCGTGAAATAGTTGATCAATTGCGATATACCGCTTACACCACCCGAAGCCAGATTGGCAGGAATAAAGAACAGACGCAAACTAACCGCCTGGATCAAACTGGATGTAATAATAAAAAGATAGTCACGTATCGTGGGGAAATATTTTTTCATGCACGTTCCTTTCGAAGCTGGAATTATAGCCTAGAGATTTTCACCACCGAGAGTGCAGAAGAACAATAAGGTTTTAGAACATATTCTCTGTGACCTGGTTCTCTCTGTGTTAATGCATATCTCTTACATTTGGTACAATCACGCACTATGCAAATGAAGAAATGGCAATTCTGGCTCGGGGTGCTGATCAGCATCCTATTTTTATGGCTCGCCCTGCGCGGACTGCACCTCGGCGATTTTTGGGGAACCATGCAGAAAGCAAACTATATCTGGCTATTGCCGGGTATCTTTGTATACTTCATCGGCGTATGGGTACGGGCATGGCGCTGGCATTATCTATTGGGTCCCATCAAGAAGATCCCCACCAAAACCATGTTCCCCATCACGACCATTGGATATATGGGCAATAACATCTACCCTGCCCGGGCAGGTGAAGTGTTACGCGCTGTCATCCTGAAACGCAAAGAAGGAGTGCCCGTCTCCGCTTCACTGGCGACCATCATCGTAGAGCGTATTTTCGACGGTGTGGTGATGCTGGCATTCGTTTTTGTCAACCTGACCGAGCTGGCAAAGCTCACGGGGGCATCCGGCTTTGTGGGCAACATCCAGCAGGTGGCGGTGATCGGAACCGGGGTCTTCCTCGGCGCACTGGTTGTATTTTTGCTGGCTGCCATGTTCCCACAGTTCACCAGCAAAATCGGTTCCTGGCTGATCGAACGTCTGACACCCAAACGCTTGCATGAAAAGATCAACGGCATTATGCATAAGTTTTTGGATGGACTTGCCTCGCTTCGTTCTCCCTTCAACGTGTTGATGGTCTTCTTTACCTCGGTGGTCATTTGGCTTTTGGAAACCGCTAAATACTGGTTCGTGATGCATGCGTTCAATTTCACCGTCTCGTTCTTTGCACTGATGCTGATGAACGGCATTGTCAACCTTGCAACCACCATCCCTTCGGCGCCTGGTTATATTGGTACATTTGACGCTCCAGGCATCGCCGTCCTCACCGCCTATGGCGTGGACCAAGCCACAGCAGCAGGGTACACCCTCGTTCTGCATGTGGCGCTCTGGGTTCCCATCACAGCATTGGGTGCGTATTATCTTACTCGTGAAGGAATCAAGTGGAGTGACACACTCCGCGAAGAAGCACAATAAATAGAAAGTATTTTCATCAAAGCACAAAGGCAGGCTGATATGCAGGAACCCCAAAGAAAAAGAAAAGTAATCCTGGCAGATGACACAGCTGAAACACGCCGCAATACCCACATCATGCTTTCCATGATCGACGAGATAGAGGTGGTGGCGGTTGCTCTCGATGGCAAGGAAGCGATCGAGATGGCACATAAGCACAAACCAGATATTGTCGTTTTTGACCTGCACATGCCGAAAGTTGATGGATTTGAAGCCTATCGGCGGATATCCAAAGAAAATCCACGCGTCGCTGGAATTGTTATCTCGGTCTATAAAGATCCAAGTGCCGTAAAAACAGCCTTGAGTTTGGGTATTCAACACTATCTCAACAAGCCATTTACGTCAGAAGAACTTGAGAAAGCAATAAAAGAGATTCTTAATACGCTCGACCCCGAACCAAATGTCGAAGAACCTTCTGCAAATGACATCCTTGCTTTACGCCAGCTTGCTGATGAATATATTCAAAAAAAGAGGACAGACGAAGAAGCAGTAAAAGTATTCGAAAAATTAATGTCATTGCCAGATTGTGAATTGCGGTGGGTGCAAACCCTTGCCATGATCTACGTGATCCGCCAGCGTTGGGACAAATTGCAATCACTTGGCACGATCATGCAGCAAAGAACAAGGAAATACTGATTCTAAGAGAATAAATGCCTGACATGCAGTGATGTATTTAGAGACTCAATAAGAATCCCTTTCAAGCCTTCCAGATTAAGTCACAAAATCTTTTTCAGCCACTTCAAATTACATGAACCGAGCACGTCTGCCTCGGTTATACTTAATGTGCGAATCCGCTGCATTCCCACAAAGGCAAACTGACATGCAACCGCAAACCAGAAAAAAAAGAGTCCTTATTGCAGACACCACACAGGAAACCCGCCGAAACACCCGTGTAATGCTCTCGACGGTCAAAGGCGTGGAAGTGGTCGCCATCGCGCTCGATGGTACTCAAGCCGTCGAAATGGCACGTCAACATAAACCGGATATCGTACTGCTCGACATTAACATGTCGAAACTCAATGGGTTGAACGCGTACAAACAGATCCTGCAAGTTAACCCAGGCACGGCTTGTATTCTCGTTTCAGCTGAGAGTCATTCCGAAACCATCCAGGCGGCAAAGGCACTGGGAATTCATAATTTTCTCATCAAGCCTTTCACCGAACATGAATTGGAACATGCCATGCAGGATGTTATTCAGCGGTTGGATGGTCAATACAATGATCAGCACTCAGCAGAACTAAGAAGGCTGGCGGATGAATATGTCCAAGCCAAACGTACAGATGAAGAAGCTGTCAGGGTATTAGAAAAAGCCATCGAATTACCCGATAATGAACTGGTCTGGATGCAAACTCTGGCAATGATCTACGTGGTCCGCAAGCGTTGGGGCAAGTTGAAGATCCTTGCAGAACGGCTCGAATACAGAACAAAATAAATTTGGAGAATCTTTTGAAAATTGCAATTCTTGGAGCAGGCTACGGCGGCATGGTTGCCGCTTGGGACTTACGAAAAGCAGGTCATGACGTTACCATTTTTGAAGCAGCAAATTATGCAGGCGGTCTCGCCAGTGGGTTCAAAGAACCACATTGGGATTGGTCTGTGGAAAAGTTCTATCATCACTGGTTCCAGTCCGATAGCGAAATGCTGGGGCTGATCCGCGAGTTGGGTTTGGAGGATAAGGTCATCTTTCCGCGCCCGCTGACCGTGATGCTGCACAAGAACAAGTGGTATCCCTTTGACTCGATTCTCAACGCACTTCTCTTTCCCGGGCTTGGATTTGGTCTGAATAAAATTAGATTTGGCTTCGTCGGACTCTTTCTACGCATCACCAAGAACTGGCAGGCGCTCGAAAAAGTAACCGCCCACGAATGGATGATGAAGTATGCGGGCAAAAAAGTCTACGAACAAATGTGGCAGCCCTTGCTTATTGGTAAATTCGCGTCGTATTACAAAGATGTCAACATGGCGTGGTTGTGGGCACGCATGCACGCCCGCACGACTCGACTTGGCACCTTTGAAGGCGGCTTTCAAAAGTTCGCTGATCTCTTTGCAGACAAGCTGCGCGAAAAGGGAGTGGAGATTCGGCTGGGGACGAGTATCAAGTCCATTAAGAAGGATCAAGCGTCTGGTGGTCTGAGCGTGGATGGCGAACACTTCGATAAGGTCCTCGTCACTACGTCACCAAGTTTGATGGCAAAGTTATGCCCCGAATTGCCCGAATCCTATTTGAAGGGTTTGCTGGGGTTGAAGTCGATGGGCGCAGTGGTGATGACGCTTTCGCTGAAGCATTCGCTTTCGAAGGAAGGCTATTACTGGTTCAACGTGCCGAAGGAGGAGGGCTATCCCTTCCTTGCGTTGGTGGAACACACCAACTTTGTTTCGAAGGAACATTTCGGCGGTGACCATATTGTGTATGCTGGTGATTACCTTGAATTGGGTCACGAATATTTCGACATGACCGATGAGCAATTGTTGGAAAGATTTATTCCGGCGTTTGAAAAATTCAACCCTGAGTTCAAACGTGATTGGGTTAAGAAGATCTGGGTTCACAAAACCAATTACGCCCAGCCTGTGCCTTTAGTTGGACATTCCAAAAACATCCCCGCCATTCAAACCCCCATTGAAGGTTTGTACTTCGCTTCGATGAGCCAAGTCTACCCGTGGGACCGCGGTACGAACTTTGCAGTGGAGATCGGCAGAAAAGCCGCGAGGATGATGAAGTGACCTCGAACAGCAT
>JBEBCV010000208.1:0-10105 GCA_041157505.1 Chloroflexota bacterium
GTTGCCAATGGGGTTTGTAGGCTTTTACGATTCGGCTCTTTGAGACCTGTGAGCAAGTTGTAAATGGGACTGTGCACCAGGTCACGGTCTGAAGCCCAGGTATCCTTGATAAGGCGGGCGATGGCTTTGATGTCGTTGCGGATATATGCCGGGTCTGGAAGTCCTTCAGTTGTAACGTGATAAGGTAGGGTGCGGACATTGAAAACATCGAAAGGCATATAGGCGCGTCCTGCCTGGATGTGAACCACGCCTCGTTTTCGCAAGGCGTGTCGAATGCCCAACTCATAGAAGGCGTTGGCATTGTCAATGCTAAGATCACAGACGACCATATCTGCCAGCAGCAACTCCTGGAACATATCTGTCAGAATATCCCCAGAGACGTTTTCTTCATCCGCACGGAAGGGCTCAAGACCTGCTTCTTTGATGGCAGGTTTGATCAGTGTTTCGTAAATTGCGTTGAAATCGAAAGGATGACCATCTGAACTCTTTTTCTTACCGAACGGCATGACCACAAAGGCATGAGGCTTGACCTCGGGGTGAAGGGATTTGTCCCTGGCTGAGCCATCCAGATCGTAATCTTTGTCATCTGCAATACGGGTAGTCTTTGGAGCTTTAGGTTCTATTCCAGAGGGGACCGAACCTGCTTTGGGAGTATCGGAAGTGGCAGCCGCCTCTGTAGAGGTTCCAGGAGTAATTGGGTCCATGATTTGGTTAGAGTCAGCCGATTTGTGGTCCTGTGATGGCGGGCGTGGGATTGGAATCGGATTCCCCCCGGCATTAAGTTGATTATCCGTTTTATGTTCATTGGTCTCGGTCATTTTCTTTTCCTTTGGCTATTAATAATTGGGAATTCAAGACCTACTACGTTATATGAAAGTTTCTTAGATTTTATCAAGGATAAAGGGTTTGTGAGCAGGGATTTTTTGAAAAAAAGTAAAAATCCAGTTCATAAAGCATTTTTAAGGGTAAAAACTCAATTTTTCAGTGATTTTTTCTCCTCATATAAAATTATTCCCCGATTTTTTTGTGAATGAATGAAAAAATGTATTTGGTATAATCCGCCGCAACCGGAAACTTTCTTCATGGCAAATGAACTTTATGGGTAGTATCTAGTTTGATGCTTGTATCGAAGCGGGAGTGAGTATAACGACATTTGGAGATATCAAATCGGTGTTTGGATAGTTTCAGCTGAAATTGATTTACATGAACAACCTTCCGGATCTTCCTTGCTGGTTTCGTACCAGTTTTAAATCATTGGAGAATAAATGAACCAACCTATTGTTCTGACAGCGACCAGTCCCATTCTGGAAAAATTGAATTTCAAACCTTATCGTAGTTCTGTAGTACGCAAGGTAAAAACATTTTTGCCGTCTCCCAATGAGCCGCAAACTATGGATGTGAAAACCCCCTGGGGGGCTACTCTGACAGCGAAAAAAGGTGACATGCTTCTAAGTGAACTGGAATCACCCAATGATGTGTGGCCTGTGGATGCAGAGATATTTTCTGAGACCTATATGATGGTGGAGCGCGGCTATTGTATAAAGAGCGCGGTGACCATGATTGTGCCAATGGTCGATGTTGCGAACGGTAATGAGAATCAGCAGGTAACGATTGAAACCATGGAGGGACCACAAACCGTGCGCGCCGGCGATTTCTATCTGGCTCGCGGCGTGAAAGGTGAGATCTGGTCCATTCCAAAAGAAAAGGTTAATACAATAATGAAACCCGTCGAGTAATTCGACGGGTTTCATTATTTCTACTTCTTGGAAGGTCTTCCGGTTTTCTTTGCGGAAGTTACTTTTGGTGCAGTTGGGGAATGGATCCCGCCTTCAAATAAATGTTTTGTCGTATTGATGGCTTCGATCTTGCCGCCGGTTTCACGCATCAGATCTACCATATGTTGGGTCAGATACTCATCGCGGTCTTTTGCACGCCCACCTACATTGTTCCAAACGGCAATAAGTGTGGTCTTCGATATTCCACGAATCAGTGATGAATATAGAGCCCAGCGATTATTGCGTTCGTATGGGTCAGTATTCTTCTTGGGAGCCCCGACCTGCTCAAGTTGGTAGAACTCATCCACTTCGGGATGGCTGCATATCTTGTAAAAACGATCTACCCATTGCTCACCACCAACAGAGACAAACTCACGAATATATCTCGACTCAGGAAGGGGGAGATGCACGTTTACGTGGATGCCTTTTTCGGCACAAATTTCTGCAAAGATGATCTCACTCCCGGCAGAAAGGCCAGCCAAGATCGCAACATCGCCAGGACCTGCATTGAAGTTTTTCAATAGTTTTTCAATATCTTCACGAACTTCGTTTTCTTTGTTGGCAGGGAAAGTCTTTTTGATCTTACCGGGGTAATCGATCATATACCCTGCGAACAAGAAAACCTGTCCTTCAGGAACCCGTCCATTCTTGTTATTGCCTTTGGCTGAAGATCCTTGTTTATCACCTGAAATTCGAGCAATTTCTTCTTCAAGAATACCAATACCTGCTTCCACAAATGTGGTGCGCATATCCAGAGCCTTGAGAATCTCGAGTTGTGAAAGGGATGCTTGAAGGAAAAACATATTACGGCGAGACGCTGTCAACGCCTTGCGATAGGAACGAACGACAGCCGCAGGGTTGTCTGCGGTAAGCGCACGCAATTCCGCCAACGAGATCAAAGTCCAGTAATCGGCATTGTCAGTATTGACCTGCTTTTCAAGGGCAAAGATTAGCGCGCCTTTTAATTCCAAAAACTCATCCCTGATGCGAGTGATGTCGGGATCGGGGTCCTTTTTGTCGTCAAATTTATCGGCAAGGTGAATGGCAATGGAGGAGAGGGTTAATGCGTTTACGCCAGGGTAATGGTTATTCAAGTCGATGCGATACCCTTTGAGGTACGTATCGATCGCTTTAATGAGCCAGTGATAGGCGTCGAAGGCGGCTTTGAGGCGTTTAGCCTTATCGGGGATCTGTTTCCATGAATCCGCCCACATCTCTTTGTAGATGCGCCCCAAATAGGAAATTGCTTCACTGTCGGTGGGGAAATCTGCCAGCAGACTTTCGATCTTGACGATGGCTTCATCCACGCGACCAAGGCGGTTGAGGTGGAAGGCCTCTTTGCGGCGGAACTCGAGATTGCCCGAATTGACTTCGAGACCCTTGCGATATTGAGTAAGGGCAAGCTCGTTGCGTCCCATATTGGCGAGTGCATTGCCGGCTTCACCGATCGCCTCTTCCTTGATCAGAGGGTTGCTGATCTCTTCTGTAAGCAGCAAGATATCACCGATGCGTTTTTGGCGCTGTGCCACGGTGACCCGTTGTTTCCACTCGTTGTATTCGCGCCAGAATCCGGTTGCCAACGGTGTGCGCAGGGACTTGCGATCTGGCTCTTTCAAACCAGAAAGCAAATTAAAGATCGGGCTGTGGATCGCATCACGGTCTGATGCCCAAGTATCTTTTGCCATGCGGGCGATGGCTTGGATGTCATTTTTGATGAAAGCTGGGTCGGGAACACCCTCGGGAGTAACGTGATAAGGCAGTGTGCGCACATTGAAGATATCGAATGGCATATATGCGCGACCCGCTTGAATGTGCATCACCCCGCGTTTGCGGAAGGCATGACGTATGCCCAACTCGTAAAACGCGTTGGCATTGTCAATGCTAAGATCACAAAGAACGAGGTCAGCAAGCAGCAATTCCTGGAACATATCGGTCAGGATATCGCCCGAAGAGGTTTCTTCATCTGCGCGGAAAGGTTCAAAGCCAGCTTCTTCCAAAGCTGGCTTGATCAACTGTTTATAGATGGCATTGAAATCGTAAAGAGACCCATCGCCGCCTTTTTTCTTTCCAAAAGGCATCACAATAAAAGCGTGTGGACGGACTTCGATATTCAGACTTGCCTTTTCTGCTTCTTTATAAACAACGCTGGAGTCATCTGCTTTTTTGGGAGGTTCTCCAACGGGGCCGATAATAGGAACTGCAGCCTTGTTCTCAGTGCCAGGGATGGTGGGAGTAGCATTACCCGGGAGATTTGTCGCTTCTGTCTTTTGCGTAGTTTCTGTGGTGTCTGTCATTGTTGTCTCCTATGAGGGGTATGAATGTCTATCCCTTGACTTCACTCGTCTTCGGGTAACGGGCAAGTAAATTATTGAGGACATCACGTGGAGTATCTGTACCAACATTGATATCCTTGTAATCTTCGGCGATTTCTTCAAGGGAAGAAGACAAGCCTTTTCGGGCATTCTCAACAAAATTCTGGATCGCTTCTCTCATGGCTGCAAGTTCTGCCTGAACGATCTCAGAGGAAGCTTCCTCTGCAAGAGTAGTTAAGGCTTCTTCGAAGGTATCGCTCAACTTTTCTTCGCCTTCACGAAGTCTGTCTCTGGTCATCTCCACCACAGCATCTTCCATGGACTGTTTCAAGCGACGGTCAGATTCGCGGGCTTCCTTAATGACACGGTTGACGAGGCTGGCTTCTTCCTCAAGGTCAGACTCTTTGAGCGCCTCTTGCATGGCTTTGATGTATTCCACATTCTGACCCCAAAGGATGTCTTCCGTGGAACGGACCATCTTATAGAACTCGGATGGTGTCTTCTGACCGGGTTTGAGGTTCTTCCAATGATCGTAGAGGATGGTCAATTCCATCACGACCTTGCTGTAGTTTCGGACGACCGAGTCCAGGCTGCGGAGTTCCTGCCAGCCGAGCAGAACAGCAGTGAACGAGGCGGCTAATGCTGTCCACAAGGGGAGCACAACAGCCAAAATAGAACCTAGTACGCCAGAGACGATAATGAAAACCTGCAAACGAACGCGTTCTCTTTGGAACTTATTCACCTTATTGACATGCCAGCCGAGTTGAGATTCAAGCCGGTATTGGAAATATTCATCGCCCATCAGATCAGTGAAACCAGGATCGCTATACGGGTCTGTCTGGTTGTAGTGAGGGGGGAGATAGCCTTCATAAGGTGGGATGGTCAATTCACCGTTCAAACCACGGAAGACCGAGCGTTGGATCTCTACCAGGCGTTGTTCGAGCCAGGAATCGCGGGTGCGGGAATTTTGCAGAACAGTGCGGTACGTGTAGATCTCTTTGAGGATCTCTTCTGCGCCTGCACGGGTGACCAACCAATCTCCACTGGAGAGGAACTTGCTTCCATAAACGGCTAATCCTGAAGATAGGATGGGGGTCAATATAAGAAGGAATTTAAAGACTAAACTAACAACGGATGGGTTATCCGAAGGAAATAGTGAAACAATGATCGCGAACAATGTGGCGAGGATGCTAAGAATACCAAGCCAACGGCGGAAGTTCATGTGATTCCTTGTTTTGCGCGTTGAATAGGCATCCATTTGCGCAAAACGGGTCCATGCGATCTGGAGGATGGGATTGGGTTCTTGAGATTGGTTTTCCATGATTTATCCTCTTTATGCCTAACGGGCAATAAACCAGGCTGCGACATACCCTTCGTGAGTCGCATCCTTGACCTTGATCCACTGATCATTCTTGCCGATCTTGGCTTCACCGCCGGGTTCGTTGATGATGAATTCTGTTCCAAGCGGGACACGTTTAATGAGTGTCGCATCACTGACGATTGGTTGTTTGCGCAAAGAAACTGCCTCGGCAGTGGTATGAACCTTGATCACGCCGCCAGTGGCAGCCGGAGCAGGCGCCGTTGCAGCTTTTGCCTGGGCAGTGGAGCCGCCGGCATACTTCACATACCAAGCCGCAACATACCCTTCCTTTTTATCGGCAGCGCGCACCTTAAGCCATTGGTTTTGCACACCAACTTTTGGAATAACTTTATCGGCAGGCTCAATGCTGATGAGTTGTTCCGTAACAGGAATTCTGCGGATCAATGTATTATCGGCAACGACAGGCTGAGTGCGGAAGGAAACTTCTTCTGTTGGGTAGAAAGCCAATGCACCCGCAGGAACTGGAGCTGGTTTGCTTGGCGCTGGCGCGGCGCCTGGTTTCGGCGCTGAACCCGGTGTGGGTGCGGTACCCGGTTTCGGTGTCGAGGAAGAGGCGGGAGCAGTTGGGGCGGGTACAGTCTTTTTGTCGGAAACAAACCAGGCAGCCACATATCCCTGATCGCCCTTTGGATCCTGTACTTGGATCCATTGACCTTGGACACCGATCTTGGCAGCAGCTTGGGCTTTCGGTTCAAGGCAGATGAGTTCGGTGTTCATTACCATGCGTTTCCAGAGATAGCCGGTGGTATCGGGTTTTGAGCGCAGAGCAAGATCATCTTCTGCGGCGTAAAGGATGAATGTTTCAGCAGGCAACGGAACTTTCGCGGGTGGCTCTGGCGGATTGATGCCATAATTTTCGAACCACAGAACGGCACTGATCTCAGAAGCTAGTTTTGCACCGTTGTACTTGTAACGTGTTGTCAGGAGGACTTCTTTATCAGGACCATCGCCGCCATATTTGTAGGGGTCATAGAGGACGTAGTCTTCACCCTTTTTTTCTTTGACTAAAACGAAGTGGGTTTGAATTCCTGCTTGTTTGTTCCAGTCCACTTGTAAGATGACTGGCTTGCCAGCAGCTACAGCTGCATCGATCTGTGGAATGGGGGCAGGGGTGCTTTCGCATGGTTGCATATCGCGATATGCACAGTTTCCCCAAACATAAGGGAGAACACTCGGTATGAAAAGCGGACCTTGAAAGCCGCCAGCGTTCTTCATCTTGTCGTTGACCGTGGCAGGGGTTTCGTTATATCCAATGCCGTTCAGCATCATGGTAACTGAGGTCAACAAACACCCCCACGAACCAATGGTTTGCGAGGAAAAACCAAGGGGAACATTCTTCCATGCGTCGTCGTTCTGGTACAGGTTTTTTGTGACAAACATTATTGCATGCCTCCTGTGTACGTTTTTGGGGAGTTGGAAAGGACGCTCCCGTTTACTTTTAGGGATTAATTGGGACTATTCTACTCGATTTCAATTTGCAATAATTTTGCAATATTTTAAGGAGGGATACCAAGCCTCTTTCTCTGTAACGAGGCTTGGTATCCCTCCCTGAGTTGGTTGTGGCTGTAAGTTCGATGCTTATTTACTGATTGCAAAATGCTGGCGCTTCAAAAAACTCGACGGCGGTAATGAACCATCCATTCTGGATCTTCTGGATGGTGATGGATTGAGGCAAAAGTCTTGGATCATTACTCTGGACAAGTGCACCATCAGATCGGCGATAGAACTGGATCGACCAGACTTCACATGTATCGACTTCGATCTGAGTATTGCTGATGATGCGGATATCGTCTATATAACTTCGGTAATGATCGAAATTTGCGATCTCTACCAAGCCTTGTTGGTTCAGAGAATCGATCTCAAATTGCAAAGACTCTAAAACTTCTCCTGCCATGATTACAGATGCCACCGAGGCATTCCCTTTACGATAGGCTTCGATCTGAAGTTTGATCGCCTTCGTAAGAAATTCGCTGACCTCACTGGCAAGTTCCGGTGAGATGCCATTGGTCTGATCGGGCAGGAAGGGATTTGTCCCAGAGGCGATCTCCGTCCCGTCTTTCACCCCATCATTATCCATGTCGGCATCGAGCGGGTTCATGCGGTTGACCACTTCCACTCCATCATCCAAATTGTCGCCATCTGAGTCTTTGTTGTTTGGGTCGGTGCCAGTAATGAGGGTTTCATCCGAATCTGCCAAACCATCCCCGTCAGAATCTTGGGTTGGGCTGCTGGGCGGAGTTTCATTGGGGTTGGGTAGTTCAGGCGCGGAGGGCGGTTCACTTGCCATTCCATAAAGGGATTGAATTCCTGCTACATCATCTTTGGCAAGGAAGCGATGTGGCTCGTTATACGATGGGAACATCAAGGCTTTCGGGTCATTGCTGTGACCCAATCCCAGTGCATGCCCGATCTCATGAGCTGCAACGGTCAGCAGATCTACGTCTTCGGTATCGCTATCCACCCAGCGTTCGGAGTCGTCGAAATGCAAAAAGACCTGGCGATATTCATACGGGTTTGGGTATGAGGCGTGAGCGAGTACATCACCAGGACCATCAAATGGATCGCCGTCGCCATGTTCGCCTTCCGCCCATCCAATGACAATATCAGCACTTTGCCTGGATTGGGTTTCTGTAAAAGAGAGTGAAGTTTGCTCAGACCACAGTGAGAAAGCAAGAGTTACCAGTTCTCGTTCGCGGTCACCAAAAACCTTTTCAGTGCCATTGATAAAGTAATACGTAATATCTGTTTTGCCCCATTTAGAGAGTGCGCGATACTCGGAAGATTGAGCATCTGCATCGGGATGATTGTCATAACGATAGCCTGTACCCGTGGAAACCGAAGGGGTCAAACCCGAGCAAGCGAGTGCGAACAATAATCCTAAAGATAGGTAACGATAAAATCGAATCATACTTTAACCTCCGATAAAAACTAAAATCCACAGCAGATCCAAGCGCCTGCCATCATTTCTTCCGGAATACCTGTCGGTTCGACGAATTGTCGTGCAACGAATTTGCCGCCTTGCATCACATATTCGATATTACTTCGATCTGCCAATGAACGCAGGTCATCGAGTGGATTTTTCTTGACGATAAGTAAGTCTGCCAGTTTGCCGGCTTCGAGCATGCCGAGTTTTGCATCCCATCCGAGAGCATGTGCTGCATTCTTTGTGGATGCGACGATGCAATCCATTGCCGACATTCCCGCTTGCGACATGTAATAGAGTTCCATCGCGTTCTCACCATGGAAGTTGTACGGGGTAGCGGCATCGGTTCCCATCGCGATCGGTACGCCCATTTCATACGCCATGCGAATCGACTTCATGGCATCTTCCTGGGTTTCCTTACTTTTCTCCATGATCCAATCAGGAATGCCCGGGCGGTCACCATAGATCACATCGAAACCTGCTTTCAAAGTGGGCACGACAAAAATTCCTTCTTTTGCCATGCGTTCCATCACCCGCGGGTCCTGGTGCAGGTAGGTGGCATGTTCAATGGTCTTTGCGCCTGCTTCAACAGCGTTGCGAATCCCTTCGATGCCGTGTGCATGTGCCGCCACAATTTTGCCAACTTTTGCCGCTTCCACCACTGCCGCGCGGATTTCTTCTATTTCGAAGGTGGCTGCACCAGGTTTCTCGCCGGGGGCGAGCACGGCTCCCGTTGCCAGCACCTTGATGAGGTCTGCTCCAGCTTTTAATTGTTCCCGTGCCGCTTTACGGACTTCATCCACACCATCGGCTTCGCGATACATACCGTCGTACCATTCCGTTCCTGTTGTAGTGATGGAAAGTAGTTTTCCAGCCAGCGACATCCTGGGTGCAACGAACAGACCTGCTTCAACGGCTTTACGCAAGGAAAATTCAAGGTGATGCCTGCCGCCTACATCACGAATGGTCGTGATGCCTGCTGCCAGTGTATTCTGCGCATGTTTTAGCATGATGAGAGTTGTCCAACCCCATGGTCCTGCCATGGTGCTATCCGGCAGACATTCAGCTGCAATATGAACATGACTGTCGATCAAGCCGGGTAGAACCGTCCGCCCGGTCAGGTCCATTTCGTGGATGGTTTTGCCTTCGGGGTTATGCCATTCTTCAGCTTTCCCAGCGAAGATGATCTTCTCACCTTCAATGGCAATCGTTGCGTGTTCGATCGGTTTAGCTCCAGTTCCGTTGATCAGCCTGGCATGTTTAAGTACATGAATGGTCATATTAATTTGCCTTTTTCGAATTACGTTCTGCTTTTTCTTCCACTTCTATCTCTCGTTCCGCAATATGCTCATCAAAGGTCAAATGCTTGCGGATCGCAGTAAACCCCGTCCACACAAAATTGGTGCCAATGAGAATAAAAAATACCGGTATCGAACCGCCGCAAAGATAATCGACTAAACCGAGATCATCTCGCGTTCCTGCTTGTTGAATAAGATAGGGAGTGAGCATCAGTCCGAGCATCAACGCTGTTCCGCCCATCATTATGGCGCTAATGGATTTTTCGTTCTTACGAGAAAGTTCACCAGTGAAGTGTATTCCCCCAACTAAAGCTGCAATGATAAATATAGTAGGACCAACCAACCCAGAGATGAAATGACCAACACGAATGAGAAAGAACCAGTCAAACACAATGGGTAGGGCACCCATGATCAAT
>JBEBCV010000209.1:0-6792 GCA_041157505.1 Chloroflexota bacterium
CAGGAGAGCCGTGAGTTACTCGGCTTCATCCTCAGTTTGGATGAAGGTCAGCCAATTGTATAAATTCAAAGCCTCGCAATGCGGGGCTTTTTGTTTGCCAAAAATATTAACCGCGAAGAGCGCTAAGAACGCGAAGTTCTTAAATTGTCATCTTTGTGTCCTTCGCAAGCTTGGCGGTTAAGAGTCCCTATTCACTATTCTCTTCTCCAACTGTATACTTGCTGTCATGAAACTAGATGCCGCCCTCCCCATCGTTCATTTGAAAGATATTCCTGCCATCGCGAAAGCTGGTGAAGAGACTGGTTTCGCTGCATTATGGACTCAAGAAACCCAGCATGATCCCTTCCTGCCTTGCACGCTCATCGCCGAGCATTCCGAAAAAATGGAAATAGGGACTGCCATCGCTGTGTCGTTCGCACGCTCACCTGCCACCCTCGCTTACACGGCATGGGATCTGGCGGCTCAGTCGAACGGACGATTCATTTTGGGGTTGGGCACCCAGGTCAAGGCGCATATCGAACGTCGCTTCGGCATGACCTGGCCCGAGTCGGTGACGGGTAAACTGCGTGAGCAAATTCAAGTTATCCGCGCCTTCTGGGATGCATGGCAGAACGGCACGAAATTAAACTTCCGCGGCGAGCATTACAAAGTCACGTTGATGTCGCCATTCTTTAATCCTGGCAAGATCGAGAACCCGAACATTCCGATTTATATTGCGGGCGTCAATACTGGCTTGGCAAGACTTGCAGGCGAAATGTGCGAAGGATTCCATGCACATCCCTTCAACAGTCCAAAATACATGAACGAAGTCATTCTGCCTGCGTTGGAAGAAGGCTTGCAAAAAAGCGAACGCAAACGCAGTGATATCGCTGTTTCGATGACTCCCTTCATCGCCACCTCACCGGAAGAAGAAGGGTTTGCCAGAATGCAGATCGCATTCTATGCTTCCACTCCTTCATACAAAGCCGTAATGGACTTATACGGCTGGAGCGAGACCGCTGAAAAACTCTCTGGCTTTGCCGCCAAAGGCGAATGGCACGAAATGCCCATGCTCATTACCGATGAGATGCTCAACGAATTCTGTTTAATAACTACGCAGGAAAATCTCGCCACCGATCTGAAGAAACGTTTCGGCGGCATTGCAGACCGCATCACGCTCTACACTCCTTTTGTCCCCGGCGAGAAAGATGCGTGGTGGAAGGGTTTGACGAAAGAATTTAATTAATTTGCAGGTCCGGTTAAAAGCCGGACCTTTTTAAAAATTCAATATTTTGAAAAGAGACTCGACACATGAACTTCAACGACTATCAACAAAAATCCCGCGCCACGGCACAATATCCCGCTATTGGGCATCCTGTTATTTATCCGGCTCTTGGCTTGGTCAACGAGGCGGGAGAAGTGGCAGGCAAGATCAAGAAGATCTTCCGAGACAAGCAAGGCGTCATCGGCGAAGCGGAACGGGAAGCGCTCAAAGCCGAACTCGGCGACGTGCTTTGGTACATTGCCCAAGTCGCCACAGAGCTGGAACTTCCGCTCGATGAAATTGCCGAAGCCAATATCACCAAACTGCTAGACCGTCAGGCGCGCGGCAAGATTCAAGGCGATGGCGATAATCGCTGATTGTCCATACCACTTGGCTCTTATGAGAGGATGATCCTGAAAACGTGCCATAAATTTATAGTCACTATTAGGTCAACAGGGGGTTTTTCCTCATAACAAGTTCATCCCCATAAACATAAGGAGGAAGGCATGCTGTTCCAAGCAACGTTACTTGTTGACTTGATCGCCATGGCAATCTGTTTGTGGATGTCATTCTACCTTTTTGCGCGTGGATTCCCCAGCGGCATTGCCATGCGTGCGACGGTTCTCTTGCTTGCTTTGGGGGCATTTTTTTACGGCGCCTATAACAACCTCTTTGAACAGATCCAAGGCACTGCTGCCTGGCGAGCAACATTCCTCATTACAGGTCTTACCCAGTGGTATCACATCACCCTGCACCTCCTGCCGGAGAATGCCCGTCGCCGCAGCCTTCTATTGACGTATGCCATTTACATTGTAGCGGCGATCACAGTCGCCATGCTGCTAAGCACGCGAAACGCTTTTGTCGGTGAAATTGGCAATGTACTTTATGTGGCTCGCATGGGAATTGGTCTGCCATATATCATGTATGGCGTCTTCGAAATCATCGTCCTGACCGGCATTCACTACAACCTGCTTGCCTATGAAAGAGTGGGGCTGACCCCTGTCGGAAGATATTTCCTGTTCGCATCGATCTTCGCCCTGTCTGGAGTGGTGTATGGAATTATCGCCCTTGCCCTTTCCCCTCCCATGCCACGCCTTATTCAGGATCTATTGGTCTTTTGTGGCGTTTTCGCGATCGGGCTTTCGGTGGCAAGGCATCAAGCCATGGTCGAACGACGCACGTCGCTGCAGGAATTTCCGATCACCGGTGTTGTGACCATCGTCCTTGTCATTGTGTATGCCATAGCCTCCCTGCGCCTCGGACTTCCCCTTCAGTTGGTTGCACAGATCGCAGCCTTTGTGGTGCTGACACATGCCCTCTACGACCTGGCGAGAGAATTTTTGGAACGCTCGCGCAACCGAAAAGATAACGAATTTCGCAGGCAATTACGTAAACTTGAAAGCAAAAAAGCTGAACATAAACAGCATTTACAGCAATCACTTGATATGCTTTGCAATACCCTGGATTCGTCTCGTGGTTTTATCGCTGTCCGGGCGGGGGAAGAGTTCACAGTAATGGCAAGCAGGTCCTCGGTCGAAGTGGAGAGCCGTTTGCCTGAATCCCAGGTATCGTTCGAGGATATAACAAAAAAGCAGGTTGGTCAGATCCCGGGTATCACCCATTTTGCCCCATCGTTCGATGGGCATAACCAAATTGCGGTGATCGGAATTGGAAAACCCAATAACAAGCTGGATTATTCCACAGGTGACCTGGAATTGCTTTCGGAAGCAGCCGACCAAATTGGAACGTTCATCTCCCTCACCCACACCAGGGTACAAAGCGATGTTGCGGTGCAGACAAAAATAAGCGAAACTGATGCAAACCTTGAAGTGGAAAAATTGATGGATACATTGGAGAACAACCCCGATCCTGAGTTCACAAAAATGGTCGAAGATGGGTTAAGAAACCTGGCGGACTACATCACGCTTGGAAAGTCTCCGCTTGTCGAAAAACTGGGGTTGGCGCCAAGTTCTCACATCGAACAAGGCAAAGCATTGCAAAAGATTTTCGTGGAGTCGATCGAGTTGCTGCGCCCCGCTGAAAAACGTCCGCCCGAGCCGCTGCCCCGTGTTTGGTACAACCACGCCGTGTTATATGATGCCTATGTGGAGGGGGTTCCCAATCGTGAGATCATGGCAAGGCTTTATATTTCCGAGGGAACGTTCAATCGTACCCGCCGCAACGCCATCCGCGGGTTGGCAAGGCAATTAATGGAAAAAACCAAGGACAGAAAATAGACTTACCGCTTGAAAACGCCCCTGAAGGCTCACCTTCAGGGGCGTTTTTTATTTCCAGAGACGCCAATTTGGGAGATTGGCGTCTTTTGGCAGTTTTTTCTCTGTTAGTGGCAGTTCGAAAATGCGAAAGTAGGGTCATCAAAGGAGATCGCCATGAACCGACATACTTTATTCACCAAAGTGCAAGACTACTACGAAAACCTGACCGCCGAACTCGCCACCGCCCAAACCGAAATTTCCATGACCTTCCTGTCCTTCGACAGCGGAAAATGGGCAGAGCAGATCTCGCAGGTTTTGGTGGCAAAAGCTGCGCAGGGTGTTCGAGTGCGGTTGATGGTGGACGAATTCGGGCAGGTGCTCGATGAACCCCGACATGCATTCCAAAACACCTTCCTGTTCAATCATCTGCGTTCCCATGGCGTACAGGTGGATATCTACCGCCCGGCGACTCCGCTCTTCGTGAACAACCGCCTGCATTGCAAGATCGCCGCCATCGACGGGCGAACGGTCTTCCTTGGCGGCTCGAACATTGGAGACTACTACACCACATGGACCGACTCCAACCTGCGTGTGGATGGCGAACTGGGAAATACCTTTCATAGAATATACGACTTCTTGAGCGGCTTTTCACAAGGCGGGAACAATTCTCACCGCCTGCTGGATACCTCCAACCTCTGGGCTGGTACCGACCGCCTCTGGCTCACCGTTCCACGCCACACTTACGACATCCGCTCGGCTCTCATGGATCTGATCCTGGATGCTGACCATTCGATCTTTATCCGCACCTGGTACTTTCTGCCTGATGACGAGATGCTGAATGCCTTGTGCGAACAAGCGAAGAAGGGTGTGCAGGTTAATGTGCTGCTTTCGCATGAAACCCGCGTCCGCCCGGTGGATTTTGCGAATTACCTCCACGTCCACAAGCTGGTGTGCGCAGGCGGGAATGTCTACCGCTATGCGGGCAGATACATGCACAGCAAAGCCGCCTGGAACGATCACAACGATGTGCTGTTCGGTTCCGCCAACCTGGATGCGCATTCGATGAAGATCAACTTCGAATCTTGTTTGCAGATCAACGACTCAAAACTGACCTGGGACCTGCGCCACGCCTTTTACAGTGACCTCGCCTCAAGCATCAAACAAACCTCGCAATCGCATGAGCATCGCTCGCTCGCAGACAAAGCACTGACCCACGCCTGCAATCTGGCTTCACCTTGGTTGTAACTGAAAATCGATTTTATTTATTAGGAGATCTGAAATGAAAACCATAAAAATTCTCACCGCTCTTGTTCTTATTACCCTTTCCATCCTCTATCGCGAATCCATTGTTGACTTCTTCAACTTCATCACTGACCAACGAGCGGTCTCAAGTTATTTGCAAAGTTTTGGCGCGCTTGGTCCGGTTGTGTTGTTCTGTCTGCTCGTGGCGCAGGTCTTTGTCGCCGTTATTCCAGGTCATGCTTTGATGGTCACCGCTGGATACGTGTATGGCAGTACGGGTCTGATAGTCGTCATCGCCAGCACCATTCTGGGCAGTCAGATCGCCTTCACCATCGCCCGCCGCTACGGACGAGACCTGATCTACAAACTTGCCTCCCCCGCCATCATCAACAAATGGGACAAGACCGCGCGTCATCAGGGCATCATCTTCTACTTCTTCAGCTTCGTACTGCCCATCTTCCCCAGCGATCTGATGTGCTACGTTGCCGGGCTTGTCACCATCTCGCCGCGCCGTTTCTTTGTCGCCAACGTGCTCGGACGCACCTGCTGCGCAGTCTTCATTACGCTGATCGGCATGTACGGCATGAACCCGCCCATCTGGTTCTGGCTGCTTGCTGCCTTCGTCATCTCTGCGTTCTTTGGCGGTTGGGCGATCTACAAAAAGACAAATGGACTGCAGGTTGAAAACGTGACGAAAGAAGGTGTACCATGCGCATCGCATATTTGACCCAATCCTATCCACCCATGATCAGCGGAGCATCCTTTGCAGCCGGAGAACTGGCAGAAGAAATGTCTGACCGTGGACACAACGTTCTGGTGATCGCCGCAAGCGAAAGAGAATATGCCTACACTCATATCGAAGGGGATCGCACGGTCGTGCGTTTGAGTTCGATAAATAACCCGCTGCGAGTTGGGCAAAGGGTCTTGCTCACCCCGCGCCGTAAGGTCTTAAAGAACCTGCAAGACTTTCAACCGGATCTAATCCATGTTCATGAACCATTTCAATTGGGGTTGCTCGGTCTGCAATACGCAAAGCAGCATCATATTCCCATTATTCTGACCACCCATCAACTGCCATGGTTCATCGCCAGCTATATGCCAAATAAATTTCACATCCGTGACTGGGTGGAAAAGACCCTCTGGTTATATGCAAGCTGGTTACTAAAAAGATTTTCAGCCATCATCGCCCCGACAAAGACGGTCTCGAAGATCATCTGTGACAAAACCAGTGTAAACCCCAAAACCATTCATTACGGCATCGATCTGCAAACCTTCCATCCGCGTGCAAGTGTGGCAGAGAAAGATGAAACTCGCGCTCAATATGGGCTGCCTGCAAACGTCCCGATCATCCTTCACACCGGCAGGTTGGATACCGACAAGTTGGTGCAGCGCGTCCTGCTTGCAGCAGCAGAAACCTTATCTCATTCCAATGCTCACCTGCTCATCGTCGGCGATGGAAATCAAAAACGGCATCTCATGGAATTATGCAGATCGCTTGGCATCGAGTCGCGCACACATTTCACCGGCTTCATTTCAGACAAAAAAGAACTGGCAAGAATCTACCGTATGTCCAACGTATTTGTCACAGCCTCCGAGATCGAAACCCAAGGCATCGTCATCCTTGAAGCCGCCGCCTGTGGTCTGCCAATTGTGGCAGTAAGAGCAACTTGCATTCCAGAGGTCGTGCAGGATGGTGAGAATGGATTTCTTTGTGAGCCCGGCGATATTAACGGCATGAGCAAGTCGATCGAAAGGATCATTGCAGACAACGACCTGGCACAAGCCATGCGAATCAAAAGTCGACTCGTTGCCGAAAGGTTCGGTTCAGAGTCGACCTTCATAAAACATGAAACGTTATATCAAGAAATCGTTACAGAATATTCGTCTTTTTATTCTTTCACAACTGGCAAACCCGAATCATCCGCACCCCATTCGGTCCACGAACCATCATAGACCGCAAGATGTTTATGCCCCGCCTGCTCCGCTGCCAATGCAAGGATGCAGGCGGTGACCCCTGTTCCGCAGCTGAAGATCAATTTTTTGTTTTGATATTGCGCGAACATCTCACGCAAAAGCGCAGGGGATTTCATC
>JBEBCV010000210.1:0-7310 GCA_041157505.1 Chloroflexota bacterium
CTTTTCGTCTCCGGTCCGCTCCCCGAAAACAAGCAGATGTTCTACGACATCATCAAGGAAGCCACCAACGCCACCATTCCGCCCATGCCCGGCTCCTCCCGCTTCAAAGGTGAGATCTTCAACACCATCGATAGCATCTTCGCCAAGACCGAACTGCACAAGTTCGAAAATCACCTCACTTTCCCTGAAGTGGCACCGTTCATTGACTACGTCCGCGCTTCATTGAGCGAAGACCGCCGATTGTGGACCTCCATGTTCAATGGCAAGGATGAATACGAAGCCCTTATTGGCAAGATCCAGGCTGTTGCTCAAAAGTGGCTCGACCGTGACGGCAAATTGGTGATGACCAAGGTCGTTGGCGGCATTCTGGCAACAAAATAAACCGACCACGGACGATAGACCATAGGCGTTCAAACCATCGTCAGTGGTCTATCGTCCCAACGTCCAACCCCATGAACTTCTTCGGCAAACGAGTCCTCTTCCTTGGCGCACACCCAGACGATATCGAGATCGGGTGCGGTGCTTTGATTCATAACATCGTCAATAAAACTGAGATCTTGTGCGTAACTCTATCAGACAACCAGAAGAATCCAGACCTGATCAAGGTAAAAAACGAACATCTCAGCTCGATGAAAGTGTTGGGAGTTCCGGAAGATAAGATCGTCTTCGGTCCCTTCGTTACACGCGTATTTCCTGACGCACGACAAGAGATATTGGAATATTTTCTCAAACTTCGCAAAGAGTTCAAACCGGATCTCATCTTCACCCACTCAAAACAGGATGTGCATCAAGACCATAACACCATGACCGATGAAGCCTTAAGAGCTTTTCGCGGCATTACTGTGCTGGGGTTTGATGTGGTGCGCTCATCTTATGGATTCTTCCCCCACTTCCTCGTGGAGGTCACAGAAGAAGATGTGAACAAAAAGATCGAGGCTTTGTCCCAGTACGATACCTACAAAGACCGCTACTACTTCAACGCCGAGCTGACCCGTTCCATTATGGTCCGTCATGGCGCATTAGCGGAAAGTTCATTTGCAGAGGGGTTTGACATTTTGAGGATCGTGGGAAAGTTTGAATAATTCAGAATTTAGTTAGCTCACAATAGAACAGACTCTTAAAAGCAACGGGCTTCCAAATTGGAAGCCCGTGTTTCATCATGGCGCGATCAACGACTCGGGCGGAATACCGCGCCACATCTCAATGCGGCGGAAGGATTCGACGTAACCCATTTTATAAAAGCCGGGCAAATGCGGGTCGTTAACCTGAATGTTTTCAATGTGCGTATCCAGGCGCGGATATTGATGATGCAAATGGGAGAGAAAGGCGTATGCCATCTCAGCGGGGTCACCGACTTCGGTCTGATAAATGAAATGCGTCAATGTGAATTTCTGACGTTGATAGACCAGCCAGCCGCGGCTGCCATCTGGGAGGGTCAGATATAAACCAGAAATATCCTGCGCATGACTCAAGGATTCTGATTGATTTGTCCACGGCTGGGTACCACGGTTATAGCCAACAAGGTCCAGCGCCTCGTAGCGTTCCAATCTGCGAGCATCGGCAATCACTGGCTCGATCATCTGCTTTGAAGGAGAACGGCGCAAGATCAACAATTCCCCCACTTCATAAAAGCCAAGTTTCCGAAATAATTCATGGGCAGGGATATTATTCTTGATGACCTCAAGCATGGTGAAATCAATACCCAACAGGTGAGATTGCTCCAATAAACTGCGGGTAAGCGCTTCTCCCACACCGCCCCGCCTTGTGGATGGGATCACCCCCAAACGAGTGACCCATGTCCGCTCTGCCCGCACACCCAACATGGCAACTCCACGCATAACCCCATCTTCCGAAGCAACAAGGGAATGTTCTAAATTCACATCGTACGATTGAACATATTCCACAAGACGTGATGCGTTCATGGGCATCGGCACCAGATAGTCCACCCGAGTTTGGTTGTAGATCGCGGTCAACTCATCGATCGTGAAATGACTGGCAGGGATCAATTTAATGGCAGTATTCGACAAAGAGGACATCCTTGTTACCGACAATTATCTTCCTTGCAGAAAGTTCTCTATTTGGGCAACAAAATCCTGAACCCGAACAATAGGCTTTCCAATGAATCCATTGCACCCATAACTCTCAGCCATATGCTGGGCAGTATCCGCTGGCCAGGCAGTAAAAGCGATGATCGGAAGATTTTCAAAAGCGGGAACTGCTCTTAATTGTCCTGCCAGTGTCAAGCCATCGTAATCGGGTAACCCCAGATCAAGCAGGATGAGGTCGGGTCGAGCCTCCATCGCAAGTTGATATCCAGCCTCGGCATTCGAGGCGTGAATGACATCATACCCGCGCGAGGTTAAGATCTTTCGGGCAAGTTCCAGGTTATCAGGGACATCTTCGACGATGAGTATTTTAGTCATGGAGCACCTTGAAAATCACATCAGAGAATGAATATTGTCTAAATAATGTTACCACCACAAAACGATAAAAAAGCCCCTACCTTCCGGTAGAGGCTTTATAACTTTTTATACTTTGGGGATACCAATGAATATTATCCCATCGCGGACTTGCACCGGGTATGCCGGAATATCCACCACGGCTGGCATTTGAACCGCCTGCCCCGTGCGCATGTCAAACTCTGCTCCATGCCGGGGACAAACAACATTGAAACCTTCGAGCATCCCATCACCCAGCGGACCATCATCATGGGTACAAACATCGCCAATTGCAAAAAACTGCCCGGCAATATTGAATATCACTACAGGTTTGTCGCCCAAATCCACAAAGAGGCGTTCGCCATTCGGCACTTCTGAGGCAGGTGCGATCTCAACATATTCTACTTTTGTGTCATCAAGGGTTGTGTAATTGAACATTATAGTTTCCAACTAAGAAAGAACGGATCAAAGACCGAAGAGTTACTCCACTAGATCGTCACCAGCTTCGCCCAGACCATACACTCCGGCTTTCAAAACCTTCAAAGAAAGCAGAGCACACTTCAATCGCACAGGTCCCAGGTCGATGCCAAGCATTTCAAGAATGTCCTGCTTGTTGAGCTTCTTTACTTCATCCAAGGGCTTCCCAATGATGGTTTCCATCAATAGATCCGCCGAGGCTTGTGAAATGGCACAGCCATGTCCATCGAAGCGAGCTTCGGAGACAACACCATTGGCATCCACCCGCAGATCGATCTGAATATGGTCACCACACAACGGATTATTGTCCGCAAAAGAAATATCATGCGGATCCAATTTTCCACGATAGGATGGGTTTTTATAGTGCTCGATGATTACTTCACGATAGAGATCGTCCATACGTTCTCCAATTTTATGTGTCAAGAACCTCGTATCCGGCTCTAACACCTGATATTTTATCCAAACATTTCTTTCACTTTATACAAACCCTTTACCAGCATATCCACTTCTTCTTTGGTGGAGTACAAATAGAACGAAGCGCGGCTGGTGGCAGGGATGCCGAATTTTTCGTGTAATGGCTGAGCACAGTGATGTCCGGCACGGACCGCAATTCCATCCTGGTCCAAGATCTGAGCAACGTCATGCGGATGCACACCCTCGAGGGTGAAAGCTGCAACGCCGCCTTTTTTATCTGCAGAGGGACCAAACAACTTCACACCGGGAATCTCTTCCAAGCGGTCTAGCGCATATTCGGTGATCTCATGCTCATGGGCTGCAATGTCCTTCATGCCAACCTGGGTCAGATAATCAACCGCCGCACCAAAGCCAACCGCTTCAGCAATGGCAGGCGTCCCCGCCTCAAACTTATGTGGAAGGGTATTAGGGCGGAAGGAACGCAGTTTCACTTCCTTGATCATGTCACCACCGCCAAGAAAAGGCGGCATGGCTTCGAGAAAGGCAGATTTCCCATACAAAATACCGATCCCGGTTGGTCCGCACATTTTGTGAGCCGAGAAGGCATAGAAATCCGCATCAAGAGCTTGCACATCCACAGCAAGATGCGGGACAGATTGAGCACCGTCCACGAGGACAACAGCACCCACGGTATGAGCCAGTTTGATAATCTCCGCTGCCGGGTTGATCGTGCCCAAGACGTTGGACATGTGTGTAAACGAGACCAGTTTCGGGGTCCGGTTAAGAAGCGTTTTATAGGCTTCCAGGTCCAGCAGACCTTCTTCTGTCACGGGGATGAAATCCAGCTCAATACCGCGCTCCGCCTGAAGCATGTGCCACGGCACAAGATTGCTGTGATGTTCCATCTCGGTCAGAACAACAAGGTCACCTGCCTTCAAGTTAGCGCGAGCCCAGGAATAAGCAACCAGGTTGATCGATTCGGTTGTATTCCGGGTGTAAATGATCTCACGCGCAGAAGATGCATTGATGAACTTCGCAATCCGTTCACGCGCGCCTTCATACATCGTTGTAGCTTCTTCAGCCAGCGTATGCACGCCACGATGGATGTTGGCATTCGAGCGGCGATAATAATCGTTCATTGCCTCGATCACCTGCACAGGCTTTTGCGAAGTGGCAGTTGAATCGAGATAGATCACGCGTTTGCCGTTGGCAGTTTCGCGATCCAATATCGGAAAATCTTTACGAACTTGATCTACGTTAAGAGTCATGGGGATTTATATAACAAAGAGACAGGTAAACATGTACACCTGTCTCTTTGTATACATGCTTACCTGTTCAAGGCTTTCTAATAATCTGGAATGATGTCCTTTTTCAAGGCGGGTTTCTTACCGGTCGATACTGGGCGAATATGCTCAGAATTCAATGGATACCAAAGAATGCGATCCGGCACCATCCAACCATCGGTGAGGAAGACATTCGAGCGGAATTGCACCGCTACCATCTTGTTATCCACCTGCACCACAATGCCTTTTATCCATCCGCGCACACGTTCGCGTCCTTTTTCATGGTCGCAAAATACTTCAACGGTGTCACCCACTTCGAAGGCGTACTCAGGTCGAGGCGCTTTCATGAAGGTGAATGGATTTGAGTTGGCAGCGCTCCCGGATGATGATCTTCGCAGCAAAGGCTTGGCAGGCTGGCGAATTTGGCTCGACAGGTTGATCGTGCGAGTCACTTCCATGGGTTTCTCAGCGGTTGATGGTTTTTTCTTTACAGATGAAACAGAAACCTTACTCACCGGCTTGGCGTTTTTCGCAACCACTTTTGCTTTGGGCTTTAACTTTGAAACTGCTTTACGAGCGACGCTTGTTTTTACCGCCCCTTTTTTTATTGTTGGTTTCACCTTTGCCACCGCTTTCACCTTAGATTTGGTTTTAGATTTAGACTTAACTGTCATGACTCACTTCCTGCAAACAAATATCGAGACGCTTCCGCCTCATTCTTAAGCGAAACCTGACCCAACACTTCTGACATTTCTTACTCTGATAAAGACCTGACAGGTCTTATACCTGTCAGGTCTGATCACCTTACGCCGTTAACTTGATCTGGATCGCCTGCTGGAAGCGTTCACGCACACCTTCAAATGGGATGCGCTGCATGATAGGGTCAAAGAAACCTTCCACCACCAATTGTTCAGCTTCCTTTTGCGGAATACCGCGAGACTTGAGATAGAAGAGGGGTTCCTGCTCAAGTTTACCAACGGTCGCGCCATGTGTACAGCGCACATCGTCGGCAAGAATTTCCAAACCGGGAATTGAGTCTGCGCGCGCCTGGTCATCGAGGACGAGGTTGCGGTTGGCTTGATAGCCATCGGTCTTTTGTGCGCCGGGGGCGACGTAGATCATACCCTGCCAGACCGAGCGGCTCTTGCCCTTGAGTGCACCTTTGAAAAGCAGGTCGCTGGTGCAGTGCGGAGCGAGATGATTCTGCTGGGTATCGTGATCGAGGTGCTGGGTTCCATCAGTAAAGTAGAAGCCAGACATGCGTCCCTGAGCGCCTTCACCAGCCAGGTCGAGGTCAGAGAAGTTCTTGGTCAGGCGGGAACCAACGGCGCCGAAGATCCAGTCGAGGTTGCCGCCGCGATCCACGCGGGCGCGTTCGTGGGAGAAGTTCCACACATGGCGTCCCCAAGACTGTAATTCTACGAAGCGCAGGTTGGCATCTTTGCCGACGTAAATTTCTACTACACCGGCATGCATGGCATGACCCACTTCATCGGGCGACGCCGCTTCATGGACGTAGGTCACCGAAGCACCATCTTCCACATAGACGATGAGGTGCGAGAAGTGTGCGAGATCGGAACCCGGTCCCCACAGTACGGAGTGTAGAGGCTGTTCCACTTGCACGCCTTTGGGAACGTAAAGCAGAACACCATTCTCGGAGAGAGCAGAAGCCAAGGCAGCAAACTTGCCATCTTCCGGCTTGACAACCTGACCGACCAATTTCTTGAGCAGGTCGGCATGATTCTTTTCTGCGGTGCGGAAGTCGGTGAAGACTACGCCTTTTTTGGCAAGGGATTCATCCAAGTCCACATTGGAGCCGCCTGGGAGCAGGGTGATCTGTCCGCCGTGCTGTTCACCAGTAAGAGGCTTGAGCAATTCTTCGGGAACAACGGGCAGGTCTTCAAATGCACCCGCTTTGGGGAGTTTGAAATCAGAAGTAGGCAACAAACGCAGATCGGTGCGGCGCCAGGCTTCGTCTGTGGCGACGGGGAGGGAAATCTTCTGGAAGGCGTCCCAGGCACCGGCGCGGAATGAGGCGAGTCCGCTCGTGGAAGGGACATCTGCCTGCGTAAAGTTAAATTCCTTCGCGGCAGTGTCGGCGCGTCGTCCTCGTGATACGGTTACTTTTGGTTTTTCTTGCATGTTAGCCAATCGATCCTTCCATCTGTAACTGGATGAGTCGATTCATTTCGACTGCGTATTCCATTGGGAGTTCTTTAACGAGCGGTTCGATGAAGCCGGAGACGACCATGGTGGTGGCTTCTTCTTCGCTGAGACCGCGTGACATGAGATAGAAGAGCTGTTCCTCGCCCACTTTGCTGACCGAGGCTTCGTGACCGATGGTCACATCATCTTCGTCGATCTCAATGTAGGGATAAGTGTCGGAGCGGGATTGTGGGTCGAGCAGGAGCGCATCACAGACCACATTGGACTTGACACCCTTCGCACCCTTGTACACCTTGAGCAAACCGCGATAAGAAGCGCGTCCGCCGCTCTTGGAGATGGACTTGGATGTGATCTTGCTAGTGGTATTCGGCGCAAAGTGAACCATCTTCGAGCCGGCATCTTGAATTTGACCCTTGTTGGCAAATGCCATGGAAAGCATTTCACCGTGAGCGCCAGGTTCCATCAAATAGCAGGAAGGATATTTCATCGTAACCTTCGAGCCAATGTTGGCATCCACCCATTCGTGTGTGGC
>JBEBCV010000211.1:0-6841 GCA_041157505.1 Chloroflexota bacterium
TCATAAAAAAGTACCTCCTGTTCTATTTTCTCACAGGGGGTACTTTCTTTTCGTGTCTTGCTTTACGGGTTCAGTTCAAATTTGCGGGCTGTTTTTTTATTGAAACAATCTAAACATCCAAATTTCTCACACTCTTGGCATGGGTTTGGATGAACTTCTTGCGCGGGTCTACGGCATCGCCCATGAGCATATCGAAGGTGCGGTCGGCTTCGGCGGCATCGTCAACGGTGACCAACAACAGGGTGCGGTTGGAGGGATTCATGGTCGTATCCCACAGTTGGTCTGGGTTCATTTCACCGAGACCTTTGTAACGCTGGAGGTTGGCTTTCTCGCCAAGTTCTTTGAGCGCCTTGTCTTTCTCTTTATCGCTATAAACGTACTTTACGTTGTTCTTATGTGCAATGCGATAGAGAGGCGGCTGGGCAATGTAGAGGTGACCATCTTCGATCAACTGCGGCATATAGCGGAAGAAGAAGGTCAGCAACAGTGTACGGATATGGCTGCCATCCACATCGGCATCGGTCATGATGATGACACGTCCGTAGCGCAGACCTTCGAGGTCAAAGTTATCGCCAATACCCGTTCCCAGAGCAGAGATGAGTGCCTTGACTTCGTTGTTACCGAGAATTTTATCGAGGCGGGCACGTTCGGTGTTGAGGATCTTACCGCGCAACGGAAGGATCGCCTGAAAGTGGCGGTCACGCCCCTGTTTGGCGGAGCCGCCTGCCGAGTCACCTTCTACGATGTAGAGTTCGGTCTTGGAGGTGTCGCGTTCTGAGCAGTCAGCAAGTTTACCGGGCAGGGTGAGCGACTCAAGCGCAGACTTGCGAATGACCAGGTCACGCGCTTTGCGAGCGGCATCACGCGCACGAGCGGATGTAAGACACTTGGCAATAATGGCTTTCGCCGCCTGCGGATTTTCTTCGAGGAAGGTTGCAAACGCCTCACCCACCACTTGAGTGACATAGGTCTGCACTTCGGGGTTCATGAGCTTGACCTTGGTCTGCGATTCAAATTGCGGACCTGGATGCTTGACCGACACAATGGCTGTCAGACCTTCACGAGTATCATCGCCGGAGAAGTTCGGGTCGGCATCTTTCAGCAAGCCGCTCTTGCGGGCATAGTCATTGATCACACGGGTCAGGGATGAGCGCAGACCCGTGAGGTGAGTACCACCATCAATGGTATTGATGGTGTTGGCAAAGGAGTACACCGATTCGGTATACGCATCTGTATATTGAATGGCAGCTTCGATGCCAATGTTCTCCACTTCCTTTTCAACATGCACAACGGGGTGCAGGTTTTCACGGTTGCGGTTCAAATAGCGGACGAACGAAGTAATACCGCCTTCAAAGTGGAAGGTCATCTCGCGGTCGGCGCGTTCATCTTCGAATTTGAGGGTGATGCCGCGTGTCACGAAGGACATTTCGCGGAAGCGCTGAACGAGGGTATCGAAGCGATAGTCAATATCTTCGGTGAAGATGACTTTATCGAACTTGAAGGTCTGGGTGGTGCCGGTATCTTCCTTATCCACTTTACCGATCTGCTTGATCGATCCCTGCGGGATACCGCGCTTGTATTCCTGACGCCAATGCTTTCCATCACGTTTGATCTCGGTGGTGGTCCATTCGGAAAGGGCGTTCACGGCACTAATACCCACACCATGCAAACCACCGGAAACTTTATATCCGCCGCCGCCGAACTTACCACCGGCGCCGATCACGGTCATGACCACATCCACGGTTTCCATCGGCTTGCCGTTGGCATCCTTCTTCGAAGGGTGCGGACCAACTGGAATGCCACGTCCATTATCTTTGACGGATACGCTGCTGTCTTTATGAATGGTAACGTCAATACGCGTACAGAAACCTGCCAGCGCTTCATCGATGGCATTGTCCACCACTTCATAAACGAGGTGGTGAAGCGCTTTGATATCGGTACCACCCACATACATACCGGGGCGTTTGCGAACATGCTCGATACCTTCCAGCGCTTGAATTGAACTTACATCATATTTAACTTGGTCAGCCACAAAATCCTCCAAATACCTGCGATGACAACCTGCGTCATCATGCTTGTTTGATTACTTTATTGGGGCGCAGTTTGTCCAAAACCGTCTGCACCCATGCGCTCATTTCATAATAATAAATAAAACTACCTGCCAGCAATGCCGTGGTCACAAACGAGTGACCAAAGATACCGAACAGGGTCAGCCAAGAATCCAGTGACGGGAGCCGCCACAAATAGCTTAAGCCATACGAGAGCAGGAAGACCATCAGCACAAAGAGGCTGCTGGTCGGGAGTGTGAAACGTGTCAACTGAATGCTGCTCATGATGGATGTCAACACGTTCTGGCGTTTGATGAAGACACCATGCGCCCAGAAGAACATCGGTACGATCACCCACACCGAACCCAACGCAATGAACAACACGACCAGGTTTGCAAGCACCACACTGATCTGCGTTGCCACCAATACGATAAAGAAGATCGGCATGCTGATGGCGAACAACAGCAAATTGCAAACAATGGAAATCAAGAACGTTTGCAGAATCGCCTGAAAGATATTTGTGGATGTGATCTTTTCTGCAAGGGCAACGCTTGCCACACTACGAAAATAGAGCGCACCGCCAACCCAGCCAATACCTGTCAGCAGAAAGAACCAGAGCATCAAGTTGAGACCATTGACCTGCAAAACGGCAGGATCCCCCAACGGTGTTGTAAAAGGTCCGTCGTTTGGAATGAACAGGCTGGAGATCCCGATCGGAAGCGTGCGCAGCAGTCCGAACATATTGATGGACCGCGTCAGTGTCTCATAGCGTTCAAGCATGATCTGGATCTGCTCAGCAGGGATCTGGCTCGCTTGCCAGAACGTCACCATGTCGCTTTCAAGGGATTTGAACAACGAATCCAGTTGCAAGCGTGGACCCAACCACAAGAGCAAATTCAACAGCAGAGGCAGCAGGATCACAGCAATGTGCGACGCGATAACGTCAAAGCCTGCTTTGATGGAATTGATGATTCCAGGCGGCGGAGGCAGATTTTCGATGCGTGATGCTTCCATAACTAGTTGATTCTACCATACCGCCACCCCCAAAAATTGCGCAAAAAACGATGATTCCTGCAAAAAACGCGGGGATTACCTTGAAGACTCTCTCATTCTTGGTACAATGCGCTCATGCAGGAAACCCGCTCACAACTGCCTTCTACAGACCGCATGGGGATGCTGATCGCTTCGGTCTTGCTGACTTTTGCCCTCTCCCGCTTTATCGAATCTCCAGGGCTCACCCTAAGCCTGAGCCTGCCCGGTTTCTATTATGCGTTTCCCCTCAACCTTGGCTCTTTCCTTACCATCCTTGCCGCGGCTCTGACTGCCGCCGGAATGGACTGGCTGACCCGTGACCATACCTCTAAAGAGAGTGGTGCCACTCGCGAACACCTGCTTCTGCCCACGCTCACGGCTTTTGTATTGGGAACACCGCTTACGCTTCTTTCAAATAGTTCAGCATGGTGGTGGGCATTCGTGGTCGGTGCTGTGCTGCTGGCTGCGGTCTGTATTGCGGAATACATTTCCATTGACCCCTCTGCGCCTTCATATGGTTTAGCACGCGCAGGTCTTACGGCAGTGGCATATGCATTGTTTCTCATTCTTGTCACGTCGCTGCGTTTTTCCGGGGCGCGTATGGTGTTGGTCATCCCATCCATTCTCACGGTTGCGGGGTTGATCAGTTTGCGCATCTTGCATCTTGATGGCACTGACCGTTGGGACTTTCCATGGGCGGTGGGCATTGGACTAGTCTGTGCGCAGATCGGTGCAGGGCTGCATTACTGGCCGCTCTCTCCCGTTCAATTTGGGCTAGCTGTGACAGGTCCGTTATATGCTTTGACCATGCTCTCAAGCAGCCTTACCGAAAATATCCCATTGCGTCGCGCGGTGGTGGGTCCTATTGTAGTGGCAGGTGTTGCCTGGGTCGCCGCGATCTTTTTGTAAGCATGCGCACCCTTTCGCTGACGAACGAACATATTCAAGAAATGTTCGCACATGTTGATTCGCAATTGCCATTCGAAGCTTGCGGTCTATTGGCGGGTCGCGGCTCCAGTGTGGAGACTGTTTTGGTGGTGTCGAATCAGGCGCAAAGTCCGGTACGATACGTGATGGATCCCATAGAACAGCTGCATGCGTTCGAGTGGATCGAAGCTCAGGGACTGGACCTGCTTGGCATCTTTCATTCGCATCCCGCCGGACCTGAAACTGTATCGCCTACCGATGTTGCTGAGGCGGCTTATGATGTGGTCTATGTAATCGTTTCCCGCAAAAATGGCGAATGGAAAACCCGCGGGTTTTGGATTCAAGATGGTTCGTTCGATGAAGTGGACTTGCAGGTCGTTCCCCCTAGCAACCAACCCTAATGTTTCGTGTTTTTATGTCTACATGTTTCTAATGATAAATTCTGAATATCAACTCTTGGAGGAGTTTTAATGCAAATCGTCTTTGCCATTCTGGCGGTCGTACTGGCGTATGTGATCGGGTCTGTTCCGGTCGGGTTGTTGATCGTGAAGATCGCAACCGGGAAAGACATTCGCGATATTGAAAGCGGGCGTACCGGCGGGACCAATGCCATGCGTGCAGCGGGGTTTTGGGCTGGCTTTGCCACAGCCATGTTAGACATTGTGAAAGGTGCAGCTGGTGTTTGGGTGGCAAGGTGGCTCACCCCCGATATGCCCATCATTCATATGATCGCTCCGCTTGCCGCAATTTTGGGACACAACCACTCGATCTTTTTACCCGAGCGTGACGAAAATGGACGGATCATCCGCTTACGCGGCGGCGCAGGCGGCGCTCCTTCTGTGGGCGGTGCAATGGGCTTGTATCTTCCTTCTATTTTGATCGTCTTACCGCTTGGCATGTTAACCTTCTTCACTATTGGGATTGCCTCTGTTACTACCATGGCAGTGGCTTTATATTCCACACTTGCATTTGCTTATTACGCATCGCAAGGAATTATCCCCTGGGCGTATGTTCTTTATGGAGTGGGTGCAGAGATCTTATTGGTGCTGGCATTGCAGCCAAACATAAAACGATTATTTGAAGGCAATGAACGTGTTGTAAAGTACAGCCTGAACGGCTGGCTGCAAAAACGTAAAGAAGAAAAAGAAGTAAAGTAAACCTAAAACTCCGAAGCCTTTGAGGCTTCGGAGTTTTTTTCTCTTGACAGATTAGAGTATTTGCTCTATATTAATAGAGTAAATACTCTAGGAGACGAAATATGTCCACCCGTGAAAAGATACTAGACACTGCCCTCACCCTCTTCAACAACGAAGGTACATCTGCTGTCAGCACCAATCACATTGCTGAAGCGGCAGGCATCAGCCCGGGAAATCTCTACTATCACTTCCGCAACAAGGAAGAGATCATTCGTGGTCTATTCGAGCGTTTTTTCACCGCCAATGATAAAGCCTTTAACCTGCCGAAAGACAAGCTCCCCACGCTTGATGATCTGCAAGCCATGGTCAAGACCAATTACAAGATCCTCTGGCAATATCGGTTTGCTCATCGTGAACTTGCCGCACTCTTACATGCCGATGATGAACTTTGCACTCGTTTCCTCATAGTTCGCAAACGCGGTTTCGAAGGGTTTCATCAACTCTTTCAAGCCTTCAGCGTGGCTGGAATCATCAAACCTTCAACAGACCCGAAAGTAATTCAAAACCTCGCCGAGACTTGTTGGCTTATCACTGAATTTTGGTTGAACAGCCTTGAGATCAGCGGCAAGACAGTCAATGAAACACAAATGTCTCATGGCGCAGACCTCATGATGAACGTTCTACAACCATACATCCAATAGGAAAATCATGTCACAATTCGTTTTTAGAAAACTCGCTGGTATATTTTTTATCGTTGGTGCATTGTTGGTCAACATTCCCTACACTCTGCTCATTATGAATTTCGATTACCCCGATATTCTGCGTCAACCCACAGCAGAGATCCTCACAAAATTTCAGGCAGGCGGCGATACATTGATCTACACCTGGTTCGCATTTGCCTGGGTGGGTTTGCCCATGCTTTTCGGTGCGATCATGCTTATACAAATCCTCACTGATGAACATGCCCCATTTCTGGAAACAGCAACGACTCTTGGTGTGATCGGCTTCATTGTCCAAGTAGTTGGACTTCTACGCTGGGTCTTCGTCGTCCCTGCCCTGGCCCGCCTCTACACGGACCCGGCAGCGGACTCAGCCACCCAAGCCGCAGTCGCCGCTGTATTCACCGCCGTCCATCAATATGGCGGAGTCATCCTCGGCGAACATATGGGACAGTTCCTCATCATCCTTTGGATGTCTATGATCAGCGGCATAATGTACAAATCCAAGATGTTCAGCAAATGGGTTGCCGTTCTGGGATGGGTTGCCTCCGCCATTTACATCCTCGCACAAACGGAATTGCTTGCCACCGCCATTCCCACCGTTCCCGTCATCGATTGGGCAGGACTCGTTGGCAGCTTGCTTTGGCTGGTTTGGATGATCGTGATGGGTGTATATTTGGTGAAATATAAGGAATAGAATGCAATTTCCTGAACCTTTTCTCTCAAACATCAAACATTCTTTTGGCGAGGCTGGCGAGACATTTCTTGCCAGCCTCCCTGCTTTGATCGAAGAAGCGTCTCAACGCTGGCAGTTGACCAATGTTCAGCCTGTAAGTAATCTCTCTTATAACTTTGTCGCTTTTGCCACGCGTGGAAGAGATAAGGTCATTCTCAAGATCGGTGTGCCGAATCGAGAACTGGTCAGCGAGATGGAGGCGTTGAAATTGTTCAATGGCGAAGGGGCATGTCAGATCATTGA
>JBEBCV010000212.1:0-12361 GCA_041157505.1 Chloroflexota bacterium
GACAATCCCTGAAGATCATTCCTGATTCAGAACTGGTTAATAGTCCTGCCACTGCAAAATTCAATTTGCGGAATTTCATTGCCAGCCAGAATGGATATCTCAACGGTTACACCGAAGACTATAAGGGTGTCCTTTTGAATGGCGCTGATATTATTGAAGCCGTTTCATATAATTACTCTGTAAACCCGCGAATTCTGCTCGCCTTGCTTGAATATCAAAGTGGCTGGGTTACAAACCCATTCCCCAGCAACACCGATTACCCAATGGGCTACTTCGACGAATCACGTTCAGGTTTGTATCGTCAGGTGGTCTGGGCAGCAAATACTCTTAATCGCGGCTATTATCTGTGGAAAGCCAATGGTCTCTCAACCTGGGTACTAACAGACGGTCAAGTTATTCCCATCGACCCGACCATCAATGCCGGCACTGCTGGTGTTCAATATTTCTTTTCAGAGCTTTACGGCTACGATGCCTGGCAATATGCAACGAGTGAAACAGGTGTAGTGGTTACTTATTATGTCCTTTTTGACAATCCGTTCAGCTTTGCAATAGAACCTCTCGTTCCAGCCACACTCACCCAACCCCAAATGTCACTTCCATTCGCAAATGGTGAAAGCTGGTATTTCACAGGAGGTCCGCATGGCGCTTGGGATGCCGGCTCTGCGTGGGGCGCGCTTGACTTTGCACCATTTGACAATACTGGCGGATGCAATGCCAGCAATCTATGGGTCACAGCCATGGCGGATGGTCTCGTCACGCGTACTGGTATTGGTTCTGTGATCCAAGACCTCGATAACGATGGCTACGAACAAACAGGCTGGGTCAACGTATATATGCATGTTGCAGCTGCAGGTCGTGTAACTCCCGGCGAATATCTTTTCCGCAACGAACGTGTTGGGCATCCATCTTGTGAAGGTGGCGTTTCGAATGCAACCCATGTTCATGTGGCTCGCAAGTACAACGGCGAGTGGATCGCCGCTGATGGTCCGCTTCCCTGGAATCTTGATGGATGGGTTTCAAGCGGCACAGGCATTGAATACGATGGCTTCCTCTCTCGTAATGGTCTAAGCATTGAAGCACTCGATGCCGCCAAACCCGAAAATCTGATCTCACGCTAACTCACTTCCCATTAACGTATCTGGTTATAATCAATCCAACATGCAACGTACATTAGCCGTACTCATCACAATCTCGATGACCATTTCCGCTTGTGGGACTTCACCCTCTATTTGGGGAGTTGCCTCCACCCCAACACCTTACTCATCCCAAACAACGCCTCTTACGGACCCGTTTGCTGGTCAAGGGGACCCGATCATTTTCCCCACCTCAACCACGCCACCCTTCATCGAAACCGAGAATGCGTTAACACCAGCTCCGCAACCAGCTACAGAGAAAGTCACTGAACAAACCCCATCAGTCACTGTTGCTCCGTTGAATGACGCTGCGCCATTTCTTTATTATGCCCAAAGCGGAGATATGCTCTCTGCCATTGCGGCTCGATTCAACGTCAGCGAGTCCGAGATCATCTCAGATGCAGACCTAACCAAAACCACCCTCATCGACCCAGGCACACTGTTGGTTATTCCAAATCGCATCAACGAAGCGACCACACCCAACATTCAACTTCTGCCCGACGCTGAATTTGTCTTCTCTGCCACTGCCATAGACTTTGACACCAAAGCTTTTGTCAAAGAACAAGGCGGCTATCTCAGCTCGTTCCGAGATTATCTAGGTTCTGTAGGCTGGGTTGAAGGTTATGATGCCATTGACCGTCTTGCCATCGAAAATTCGGTCAACCCGCGCTTGTTGCTTGCCTTGCTCGAATATGAAGCCCGTTGGGTGCGCGGACAACCCATCGACTTGCTTCACACAGACTTCCCAATGGGTTTCAATGATTATCGCTACAAAGGCATGAGTATACAAATGACTTGGGCGATCAACAACATGTCCATTGCCTATTATGGATGGCGGGCTGGGACGCTTACTCATATCGAATTTCCCGATGGCACAAAGCTCCGACTCGATCCACGTCTCAATGCAGGGACGGTGGCTATCCACTATCTGTTCTCAAAACTGCACAGCGAATCACAATGGTCCCAGATCATCAATCCTGATTCCGGTTTTCCCGCTCTTTATGAAGAATTGTTTGGTGACGCTTGGGCAAGAGCAGACCTAATTGGCTCAATCTTCCCACCCGGGTTGAACCAACCTCCGCTCGTTCTGCCATTTGAACCCGGCGCCAAATGGAGCTTTACTGGAGGTCCCCACAATGGCTGGGGACAGATCAACCCGAATATTTACGGGCAATCCCATAGCATTTTCTCTGCCATAGATTTCGCTCCTGCTGCGGCAAAAACCGGCTGTATACCAAATGATGCCTGGGTAGTTGCTGCAGCCCCCGGCTTGGTTGTGCGTTCTGGAAATGGCGTCGTAATGGTAGACCTCGATGGCGATGGCTATGAACAAACCGGATGGAATCTTTTATACCTTCACCTTGCCACGAAAAATCGCGTTCCAGCCGGCACTTACCTGGAAACGAATGACCGCATCGGTCATGCTTCTTGTGAAGGTGGTGTTTCTACAGGAACACATTTGCACTTTGCGCGTAAATTTAACGGCGAATGGGTCACAGCGGATGGACCGATTCCCTTTGTGATGAGCGGCTGGCGAGTAGTTGCTGGAAGCGAACCCTACAAAGGTCAACTCGTAAATGGAGATCGCGTCATCACTGCTGATCTACTAAGTCAGGCTTGGTCAAACGTCATTCGCGAAGAAGATGAACAAGATAATTAAACCAACGAATAAATACATGACTATCATGCTTGTGATGGTCATCTTCCTTTCTTCCTGCACTTCTCAGCCAATCAATCGAACGCTAGCAACCACTCCATCGAATAATGCTGGCGTGGTGCAACCTGTTTCAGCAGTGACACCATTACCAACCCGCCGTTCCTATACCCCTGGCGAGTTGGTCGATTACACTGCCCAGACTGGAGATACCTTGCCTGCACTTGCATTGCGATTCAACACCAGTGTGGATGAAATTCTAGCGGCGAATACGTTCATCCCCCGTGAAGCAACCACCATGCCACAAGGCATGCCAATGAAGATCCCCATCTATTATCGTGCTCTTTGGGGAAGTACGTTCCAGATCATCCCGGACCATGCTTTTGTCAATAGTCCAACCAACGTTGGCTTCAATACTGCCGCCTACCTTGCAGACCAATCTGGGTGGCTTTCTACATATCGTGCTTATGTTGGCGGCGAATGGAAATCTGGGGCAGAGCTTGTTGATTATGCCGCCACTAATTACAGCATCAGCCCCAAACTATTATTAGCGATCCTTGAATATCAGGGCGGAGCGCTCACACAACCGGAACCACCCGTGAAGAAAAATCTGCTTGGACTTTGGCGTCCATTTTGGGATTCGCCATATCTTCAACTCGTTCTTGCAGCAAATACTCTCAACAATGGCTATTATGGATGGCGCAATGGTTCCTTACTTGAATTCGAAGATGATGAGTCCATCCTCATCCGCCCAGACCCATGGCAGAATGCTGGCTCAGTTGCGCTTCAATATTATTTCTCTCGTATGTTCACGGGTGATAAATACAGCCATGCTATTAGCCCAGATGGGCTTTATAAAACCTACATTACCTTCTTTGGCGATCCATGGAAGGAAACGTTCGACCTTATTCCCGGCAGTTTGCAACAACCAGAACTATCCCTGCCATTCCCCCTCGATCAAACCTGGAACTACACTGGTGGACCTCATACTGGTTGGGGCACTGGTGCTCCCTTTTCGGCCTTAGACTTCGCGCCTCCCGCCGAACAATCGGGCTGTGTGCCAGCCAAGCCCGAAAATTTTGCCACCGCCATAGCAGATGGCTTGGTTGTGCGTTCCGGACAAGATGGTGTAGCGCTTGATCTGGATCGAGATGGAGACGAACGCACCGGCTGGGTGATCTACTATTTGCATCTTGCCACCGAGCAACGTGCGCCACTTGGTTCGGACCTCAAAGCGGGTGATATGATCGGTTACCCTTCTTGCGAAGGCGGGCGTTCCACAGGGACCCATGTCCATATTGCCCGAAAATATAATGGTGAATGGATCCTTGCCGATAGCCCCCTGCCTTTTGTCTTAAGCGGCTGGGTACCCCATAATGGGCTGGAAGTTTACAAAGGAACTCTGACCAAAGGCGGATTAACCGTCATCGCATGTGAATGCGGTGATGCTTACACAGCAATCAGCGCAAACTATCCATAAAAAAACAGGTCGCTATGCGACCTGTTTTTTTTGCAGATATTCGCCTTCTTTCAAAAGCGTTTTTGATTCTGCATCAAATATCTTGTAAGTTAATCGGATGGGAAATGCTTTGGAAAGCATGGCTTGTGCCGGACAATACTTTTCTGAAGAAAGTTCTATCGCCCTTACCAAAGCTGCTTCATCCAAATCCGTTCCGTAGACTTGATATTCTATTACCGAGTCTGTGAAGACTTTGGGATGTTCTTTTGCCCGATCTCCATGAAATTTAACTTGAAAATCAGCAACCTTTTGCTGTTTCTTCGAAAGGATAGAGATCACATCCATGGCAGTGCAGCCAGCAAGACCGATGGCGATCATTTCCATGGGGCGTGCTCCGGAATTATCCCCGCCAGCTGCTGTATCGGAATCCAACCGTTGTGTAAACCCTGAAGGTCCCACCCCTTCGAATGTCATTCGTCCCCGCCAATTCAACATCACATCCATTCTGTTTTTACTCCTTTATCACATCGGGTACATATTTTTCGAGATTCTTTTTCGAAATTCCACCGATCCACATCAAACGTACGCGCCCAGTCCGATCGATCACATAGGAACTTGGCAGGTTCATTGTCTCAAAGACGCGTCCAGCTTCACTGCCTGTATCAAGCCAAACCGGGAATGTTAATTTGAATTCGGTCACAAAAGGATTAACTTGCGGCAGTGCCTCACCTTGATCGATGGCGATCAGAACAAAACCCTCAGATTTATATTTTTCGTAGAATGCCTGCAAGGTTGGCATTTCTTCACGGCAGGGCGGGCACCACGTTGCCCATAAATTAACAAGCACAACCTGTCCAAGGTAATCAGACAGCGAAACTGGGTCACCGCCTAAAGTAGTGAGGGTCAGGTCGGGGGCAGGGTAATCTACTTGAACAGGGACCGTTGAAAAGTCCTGGGCTGAAGCGGCAGAAGAGGATTGATCCATCAGCAGTAGGAAAGCGATCCCAATTGCGAGAAATCCGAATCCGATCATTATCATCGCCATAAGGCGACCGGGAGGGGTAGTTGTTATCGTTTCTTGTTCCATACTCTAAATAATTTTCGTCTCCACACGGGAAACCCAATTCATCATCAGGTGCACCCGCCACCTTCGCCATTTATAAATCCGCAGGCAGGGCACTCCAACTGAAGTAAGCCATTGTAATCAAGAATTCCTTCACCGCATTGAGGGCAGGTTACACCCTTGCGAAGTGGAACGGAGACCTCAAGGGTTACAGGCAATTCCAAACCTAGCAGGATTTTTTCAAAAGACGAAAGATTTTTTTCTTTTTTCATTAATAAATTGAGGCTGTGAGTGTCTCAAAAATTACTATTTTCACAAAGTATACACTACTGAAAATAAAAGGATTCGAAAACAGGATGAATGTCATCCTGTTTAGGATGGATGATACTGGTATGCTGTCTATACAGAGATTAATATGACTTCAAATGCTAGACAGTTTACCGGGTATCCCATTATTTGAAAATCTTAACACTGAACAAAGCTCCATGCTTATGTCGGTGTTCGAGAAATTTTCCTGTTCACCTGGAACAGTTATCTTTGAACAAGGCGACCAAGCCAGGTATCTTTATTTGATCTTGAAAGGTAAGGCGATCATCAGCTACAAACCTTATGATGGTCCCCGCATTGTGATCTCTCGCCTCAAAGACGGTGATGTATTTGGATGGACAGCAGTTGTCGGGGGGAGTAAATATTCATCCAGCGTTGTAAGCGAAACGGATCTGGAATCAATTCGCATTCGACGAGAATTTCTGCAAAACTTGTTGGCTAAAAATCCTGAAACCGGAAAGATCATTATAGATCGTCTGGCTCTTAATGTTTCTCCGCGTTGGAAGAACGCGCACGATCAGATTAAGCCGCTTATTAGAACAGAAAGGAATTAGTCATGGTTGTCTCTGAACCTCTTACCCGCGAAAATCAGATCCGCCGTCTGCTGGAAAACCTGAGCGCTTATATTGAGCAATTCCATGGCGGGACGGTTGAATTCGTCTCCCTTGAGGGAAATGAGCTCAAAGTTCGTTTGGGAGGTGCTTGTTTGAACTGCCCGCTATTGCCTAGCACATTGCATGGATGGGTGGAAGGAACCGTGCACCAGTTCTTTCCGGATATCCGTGTGAGTGAAGGAAAATAAAGAATAAAAAAAGCCCTCGCAAAACGCGAGGGCTTTTTTTATTCCAGAATTTATGCATTGCGGGTGAAGTTACGTACGATGAGGAAGCCGCCTACGCCTATCAAAACCACTGCCCATACATAGTTAGCAAATTGCAGTAACGACCCCAATCCAAGCAAGCCCATAATTCCAAGTACCAGAGCCGGCCAATACGCCCATTTCATGCGAGCAAGAAGGGCAACCAGCAGGAATGTCAATGCAAGACCAAGGAAGAAAAAGCCTGCCGTTTGGAACTCTCCAAACCGCTCTGCAGCAATAGTCATACCGGCTAAGGTCGCCAGCACACCACCTGGAATGAGAGCCCACCAACGTTCTGTGGGATTGGTAAGGTAAACGACAAAGAAGGTTAACCCAAAACCACCAAGGACAATCGCTCCTGAATACTCCTCAAAATAAGATGAGGTGAGTATCAATAGAGAAAGCGCAGTCAGCACACCGCCGGGGATGATCGCCCACCAGCGATTTGTTCTATCTGTGATGTATACGTACCAGAACGAAAGCGCAATCCCACCCAGAAAAACAGCGCCACCAAAATCTTCTAAAGGCTCCGGGAGAAGGATCAAAACTCCCAACGATGCGAGAGTAAATCCCGGAAAGGCTGCCCACCAGTTATCCCCCAATAATAATGATAAGAAAGCAAAACCACCAAGAAGGAAGGTACCACCCCAGAAAAATTTTGTTGCACTTTCCAGGTATCCCATCGCTTGGGCAAGGGCAAGTCCGCCGCCCAAGATCAATAATATGCCTAACACTATTCGTGGATCAAATCGTTTCATGATGACTTCTCCTTATTTAATCCTTACAGACGCAGCTCCGCCTTTGACATTGATATCCACTGCATTTTGTGCGGACCCAAAATCAGGCGATTCATTATTCGGAAAACGAGTGCGGTCCACTCTAACATCGCCCGCTCCCATTGAGGCACGAACTCGAATTGCAACGCCATCAGGGACATTAATGGTTAGGGAAGCAGCCCCAATTTCACAGTCCAGTGTGAGGCGACCTTGTGATGGCACAGTGATCGACGTGTCGCTTGCCCCAGATTTCAACCGAATATCCGTAACCGTCATATCCTTCAAATTGATCTCAGATTTATTTGCGCCCAAATTAAGATCCAACGAGATAGGCACAGAAGGATTGAAAGCAACATCCCAATTCAATTGTTCCTTCCAGCCAAATGGTGGAAACATGATATGGCTTTCCGAAGGTTGCATTTTCACTTCGAGCTTCTCACCGCTTAAGTTGGATTTGTGATCCAAACCGCCCGTGAAAGTGCCATTCAATAACTCACTGGAAGAAGCACCTGAATGCAAGCGCAGTTCACCCGCTCCATGATTAATGCGCACACTGGCTTCGCGCGCATTCTGTAAAGCAATGCTGGCAGATTCTGCTTCAACCCTTCCACGCATGAAAACGCTCAGGAGCACCCAAATGCCAAAACCGATGAGTAAAAGAGGCCAAAATAAACTCAACAGAGAATTTCCATTCGGCAATCGAACACCCAATTCACCAGCCAGCATCAGCCCGCCAACAAGCAGCAAGACACCACCCCAAAATAACTGACTACGATTCATATTAATCTTCCTTTTTGCGGTATGAACGATATAACCCGCTGCCCAAAACCCACAAACCCAACAAGATCAACAACACAGCTGGACCAAACTCACCCAGAATGTTCCAACCGCCCAGGAAGGCGGCAAAGACGATGAACAAAACAGCACTGACCACCATCATGTTCAAACCGCGTTTGAAGTTGTATGCTGTGTTCTCCCCTAACAAGCCTTGCAGGAGATTACCCACACCAATGAAACCGGGAATAAGTGCCCACATATAGGACCATGAGCCATAATTTCCGGTGGCTTCCTGATAATAGAAAATTCCGCCGATACCAGCCACGATAGCGGCTGGTACAGCAAGTCCGGGCGAACCTGTGGCAAGCCCAATGATCAAAATACCTGCACCGATCAACAACATGTTGACCGGCCACTCGGTATAGGGTTCAAAAAAATCCCGGAACTCAGGCATGGTTTGGTTGAGAAGAAACCAGCCTCCGATCAAGATCAATATGATGCCAAGTGCAAGTTGAGAACGACCAGATTTATTCATAAACAATTCTCCTGTGATGTACTCTTGAAATCAGTGTATAACTTTTCAAGTGAATTTGAAAGCCTCTTCCATATACGCAGGAAAATCACACAGGTTTCAGCGCTTGCCCAGCCATAAGCCAAATTGTGCGGGCTCCCGCCTCCCTCGCAAACGAGCAACCAACGAGCGAATTTTCCATTTCCACCCGTAATTGGGAACTATATGCTGCCACTTCACATTCAATTCTTCCCCTAATCGTTTCATACGGTCATAAGTCAGGAACCCCTCACTCTGTATAGCATCCGAGGCAAACCCATAACGCGCAAGGAATTGCTGCTTTCTTTCCTCAAGCATCGCCCTTCCAGAAGCTTCATCATGATAAACCGGCGAGTCCATAATTATCACCAAACCACCTGACTTGAGCACTCTCAAACTTTCGTCCAACACTTGTTCATAGCGCTCAGCATAATGAATCGACGCATTGAAAATAACAACATCTGCAAAAGCAGCCGGAAAAGGTAAAAAAGAAAATTCCGTCTGCACAGGTGTAAATCTGGTTTCATAGAATTGCCATGCACCTAAACCATCCTCTAGGTTGGTCAACAGATCGATCCCGAAAACATCATGCCCCATATCTGATAAACGATTCGATAGCCAACCATTTCCAGCTCCGAGATCTAAAATTGTAGAATGGGCTGGAATCATCTCAGTCAACACGTCAAAACTCGCCGCACGGACCTTCCAATCGGAAGTAAATCGTCCGGTTAAATCCTGATAGGGTAATGTTCGATAATAGGTCGCATCTGCTGAAAATCTCCCCTCGAAATGACGTACCTTTTCATATTCTTCAATAAATCGGGAAAATTGTGCCTTGCGCTCGGGTAGAAGGAATTGCCAAACACCATCCACTTGATGGAAGGTCAACGCTTCATTCTCACACCGAAGTTGGTCTGGCGCTACAAGCATTAACTCACCCTTACAGCGGGGGCAAACAAACTTCATGCGTCCTCACTCAACGCCGCAATTGCGGCACGATAAGCCTTTTCGAATGAGCGATTTATAGCGCCCATGTTCTCTGGCATTTCCCATTCCAGGTTTGCCAACTTATCAGCCACAACAACCACAGCCGATGCATCTACTCCCCGCACTTGTGCAATAGAAAATAGACTGGCAATTTCCATTTCCACAACTTGCACACCTTCTGTCTGGTATTTCAGTATTTCCTCACGCGTCTCACGGTATGGCGCATCGGTTGTCCAGGTTGCACCAATTGTAAAATCTTCCGGGAGGTGATTTTTTATTTTTTCAGTAAGGGATCTGTTTGCATATACATACTTTTCGGATGGCAAATAATGATGGGAGACCCCATCATCGCGAATTGCTTTATCTGTTAGAACAATATCGGCTGTACCTAATGAATTCTGCAAAGCTCCACCCCATGAAAGGATCACGAACCTCTTCACCCCCCACGCGACCATTTCCTCTGTTAACGAAGCCACAACCGGAGCCCCGATCCCAAAATTAGACAGCACTCCCACTCTCCCGCGTGTTGATCTAACCAGATAAAAATCTCCCATCACCTTACCTACTTTTTGGATAGGCACTCGCCAACGTAGCTGATAGGGAAGATCATTTTTGAGGCAGAGAATCAATCCCTCCGGCGCATCCACTTTTGGAAAATTGCCGAAGCGCTTCCGCATAGCAATAGTATCTTCTGGACGCATCACCGCGGAGCCGTGATATTTATCCAGAAAGTTTGGAAAGGACATGTTTTCTCCACTGAAGCCAGATGATCCCTGCGTAAAATATTTCTGCACTCAGTACTGCAATGGAAGATCCCGTAATGCCGTATTGCTTTGTGAAAGGGATGAGCAGTGCTAACAGCGCAAACAACGCCAGAACTGCGGAGATCAAGATCGGTCTTTCCAACCCGAGGGCAGCCAGCCCAAGCGTAATATACGTAACCAACACATATGGAACAATTGACCAAGCCATGATCTGGAGCGAGAGAACAGCTGGGAGGTACTCCTCTCCAAAAAGCAGGGAAATAATCGGTTTGGCAAACCACTGAAGCAATAAGGAAAAGACAACGCTTGTCCCCAACAACGGAATCAACCCCTTCATTTTCCTGCCCATCTCAACATCCTTCGCCATAACAGGATAGATCGCAGTAAAAGCAGAAAAATATCCGAGTTTGCCGGAAGTCATAAGTCGCAAGGCAATGGAGAAAATACCCGTATTCGCCAAACCAACCAATCCAGGCAGCAGTGTAGCAACGATCTTTTCATAGATCAAACGCACCGTACCGATCGTGGCCATTTGTAAACAATCCTGCATCAACGCAAATATGCGAGAAAAAGAAAATTTAACCCGAACCGACGTCGATACATAAAAGAAATATCCCCAGACAGCTATTAGGATGTAGGACACCAGGAAAAGATATGCAAGCGTGTTGATATTTCCATTCACCCAGGGGAAGATCAAGACAGCTAATAATTGAAAGAAAGAAATCAGGAACTGAGCTACAGCATATACCTGCATCTGCTGACGAGTACGAACAACTATTGTAAAAATAGTATAGAACGCCAATGGAACAAGCGAAAAAATATAGACCTTCAATGAATAAGGTACAGGAGAGAAAAGATCAAAAACAAAAACGCCCACAATATAAAGCGCCGAAAGCAGCAATTGAACAAGAAGTCCATCTCCTAGCAAAAGGGAATCGACCTTAGAAGCAAGCGTACGAATGAGGATCATATCCATGCCAAAGGTTGTAAAAGCATTCCCGATCAAAAAGACCGATGAAATCAATGCATATTCCCCAAATCCTTCTCCGCCTAAATAACGCGCAAGTAATACATTTGTTACCAACGCGATCACCTGAGAACTGTAATGAGAAAAAACCGTGGAAGCAATGTTTTTGAGCATGAATATCTACAAGACTTACCTTTCGAGTCAGGATCAGTTTTTACGATTGTATGAAAATAATTTCAACTCGGTCCGCATCCATCCAAGCAAATAATACGGCGAAAGCATCATTCCACGTATTTCTTTCTTCTTCCATGCCTTGCGCAGACGGAACTCATGGTGAACCCGCCCATGCAAAATACGGTAAAACTCCTGTGGGAATGGTCCACTGTAAAGCATGGCAAGATCGTCGGAGTCAACCCAATTCTGCTTTTCACCAAGGTCAAGTTTGACGCGTTCATAGAACTTCGTCCCCGGCAACGGATAGGAGACAGAAATACCAATATCATCGGGCATACAATCGCGGACCATTTTCAAAGTTAGCTGCACATCGTCCCAAGTTTCGCCGGGATAACCAAATTGCAGAAAGAATCCAATTTGAATGCCATTCGCATGTAACAACTCAGCAGCGCGATAAATATCTTCGATCTTATCGCCTTTATCCATCGCATCTAAAATTTTTTGAGAGCCAGATTCCGCACCGACCCATACGATCTTACAACCAGATTTCGCCAAATCCGCTGCCGTTTTCTCTGTTACCAAGTCTGCGCGCTTTAGGCATTTGAACGGAGTTACAGCATTGTTCTCGATCAGTAATTCTGCAAAGCGTTCGACCCAATTTGGTTTCAAACCAAAAATATCATCCGCAAACCAGATATGGTCTGGCGCATATTTTTCTTTCAACCATTTCATCTCTGCTGCTACATTCTCAGGTGAACGCGAGTTGTAGCGCTGCCCCCAGATCGGCTTGGCACACCAATTGCAATGATATGGGCAGCCACGTGTGGTAACCATGTTCATCGAAAAATAACCGTGCTTTTCATACCAGATA
>JBEBCV010000213.1:0-21455 GCA_041157505.1 Chloroflexota bacterium
GAACTCTCGCTAATGCACGAAGAGAATCGTTACACCGCCCGCAAGCAAGCGCTCGATGCAGTGTATGAACATCTAAATGCCTTCCTCCAAGGTGAAGAAATTAAAGAAATCGCATGAATACCACCAAAACTTTAAGACCCTTCCGTATTCTGGGAGAATATAGCTCCCACATCCGCGCATTCAAACCGAATGCGCGGCTTTATCTTCTTAACGTCATCATCACTGGCGCAGTGATGGGCGTTTTCCGTCTCATCTTCAACTTCTACGCCCTCAGTCTCGGCTTCGATGAATCAGTGCTGGGCAATCTCATCACTACCAGCAGTTTCGTCGCGCTCATTGCCGCATTGCCCATGGGCTATCTGGCAGATATGATCGGGCGCAAAGGGTCATTGATCCTTTCGAGCATCTTATTGGCGATTTCAGTTATCGCCATGGCGCTCTGGAAAACAGAAACCTCGCTCTATGCCATGAATGTCGTTTCAGGGCTTGCGCAAAGTTTGGCAGGCGTGACCATGTCCCCCTTCCTCATGGAAAACAGTGATGAGAAGGAACGCACCTACCTCTTCAGCTTCGGTCAGGGACTTCAAATGACCATGGCATCCGTCGGCAATTGGGTCGGCGGCTACCTCCCCACCTGGATCGGTCAGACCCAGAATGTTTCTGCAACAAGCAGCACTGCCTATGGAAATTCCATTCTCATCGCTGGCATCGGAGCCGCCCTTGCCGTCCTGCCGTTGGTTTTCATCAAGTCGCCTAACATTTCACGAAGTCAGCGCGCGGTTTTTGCACCATTTCAATACGCCGCAAAGAATCCCAGTCTGCTGACCAAACTTGTCCTACCCATGCTGCTTACCTCACTGGGTGCAGGTCTCATCATGCCGTTCATGAACGTCTTCTTCCGTGTCGTTCACAACCAACCCGACCCGGTCATTGGCACACTTTTCGCCTGGGGTTCGCTAGCCATGGGTATTGGTTTGCTCATCGCGCCGCCTCTTGCAGATCGCACAGGCAAGATCCAACTTGTCGTTATCACGCAGGCGATCTCAATTCCATTTCTTATCTTGCTGGGATTCTCCCCCATCTTCTGGGTTGGGGCTGCCAGTTACTACATCCGCCTCGCGCTCATGAATATGAGCAGCCCGGTGTATCAAACCTTTGTGATGGAGCATGTCGAGCCGTCGGGGCGTGCCACAGTAGCAAGCCTCACCAGCATGACATGGAACTTCGGCTGGGCATTCAGCCCCACCATCAGCGGATGGCTGCAAGTGAAGTATGGTTTTGGTCCGGCATTCGTGGGAACCATCACACTTTACACCATCTCGGTCATCATGTACTGGGCATTCTTTTGGCGTCGAACCATTGAACCCGTCCAAGCCCCAGCCGCAGCGGATTGAGATTTTCAACTCCTTAATAGGAAAAACAGAGCATTGAAATTGCTCTGTTTTTTAATACAATATTCTCATGGAAAAAGATATCTTGATCATCGGCGGCGGACCCAGCGGACTCTCGACTGCGCTGCACCTCGCCAAATATGCCCCGCATCTCACTCATCGCATCATGATCCTCGAAAAGGAACAGTATCCACGTCTGAAGCTTTGTGCAGGCGGCTTGGTCATCGACGCGGAACGTATCCTCGTAAACCTGGGTCTGGATGTAAGCGAAGTTCCACATGTCGATTCAGACTCCATCCGCTTTGATTTTGCTGGCCATGGATTGACCATCCGCATGCCAAAACGACGTGCCATTCGTGTTATCCGCCGAGATGAGTTCGATCACTGGTTAGCAAGAAGTGCAGAAAAAAGAGGAATAGAGATCAGGCAGGGGGTGACAGTCAAGAGCATCGTCCCCGATAAAAATGAAGTCATCGTCGAAACCGATCAAGGACAGTTTCGAGCCGCCATCGTCGTTGGCGCAGATGGGTCGAATGGCATCACCCGTCGCAACATCTTCCCGAACGATCCCGTGTATACAGCCAGGGTTTTGGAAGTTTTGACCCCAGCAACAAGTCCCCACCACCCTGCAGGTTCCTCACCAAAAGGACGGGATGGGGTGGCTTTTTTTGATTTCTTCGCTGTGCCCGATAACATTGCAGGTTATGTTTGGGATTTTCCCACTCAAGTTAGAGGTTCAGAGATGAGATGTTGGGGTGTTTATGACACAAATCTACTCGCAGATCAAACCCGCCCTGCTCTAAAAAAACCACTCGCTGAAGAAATGTCACGACAAGGTTTCGACCTTAATCAATACGAGATCAAAGGACATCCCATCCGTTGGTACAGCCCTGAGAACAAAGCATCCATTCCAAGGGTGCTGCTCGTTGGTGATGCTGTTGGTGCTGATGCGATTTTTGGCGAAGGCATCAGCATGGCATTGGGATATGGTAATATAGCGGCGCGGGAGATTGCAGAGTCGTTTCAGCGTAACGAATTTTCATTTAGCAGATACAAGCGTCGGCTCGTAAGAAGCGGGCTTGGTCAGACCTTATTCGTACGCTGGTTAATTGCACAGATCATTTATACATTTAAGTGGCGCTGGTTCCAGATCCTGCTCTGGCGCATCCTTAAACCGATCGTTCTGATCGTTGCATGGGTATTTGTCTTAAATTGGAGCAAAAAAGACCTCCGACATTGAATAGAAAGTTAGCAGCACATGGGCACCGCAGACCTTCACATCCATTCCATCTACTCCCAAGACGCAACGACCACCGTGCGCGCCATCCTGAAGCAAGCCGCCGATGTCAAACTTGACGTCATCGCCATCACCGACCACGATGAAATTCGCGGGGCTTTTGAGGCGCAACAAATGTCAGCACAATATGGCATCGAAGTCATTCCTGGTGCAGAAGTTAGCACCCGTGATGGACATCTCGTCGCTTTATTCATCAAAGCTTTACCGCCTGCTGGCATGCCGCTCATCGATACGCTCTTACACATCGGCGAACAGGGCGGCATTGCCATTGCACCACATCCCTTCAACAATCTTCCAAACAGCCTTTCATTGGAAGCGGTGCTTGGCGTACTAAACCACCCACTCGTGAAGGGAACATTGAAAGGTCTTGAAACCTATAATTTCGGGACACAAAGTTTTGACAAGGTAGCTCGTAAACTCTCCGTTTTTCTGCCCTTTGCCAAGGTTGCATCGAGCGATGCTCATATCTATTGGTCGATCGGAGCAGGGCGATCTGAATTTCCCGGCAAAACTGCGCCAGACCTCCGCCGAGCCCTGGAAAATAATGCCACAGTCCCCATTCTCTATGAAGGTGAATCATCTGCACGGGCACTGCTGAGTTGGGCCCGCCGCATCACAATGCGAAAATTTGGGTATGCCTCAGACACATCTTCTCTTGCATCGCCCATCAACACAACACATTTATCTGACTCGATGGTTCGAAAGATACAAAAAAAACAGGGCAGCGCGTAGCTGCCCTGTTTTCATGCTCTAACCTTTTTTAGGAACCCAGGGGTATTCAATTCTCTTTCCAACAAATACGTGAAATATCCCTGCATCAATACTTCCGCCTCTTTCTGGATCTCGAAGCTGGGTCTTGCTTTCGAAGCTTCTCTATAACTTGAACGTTGGAAGTGACGCAAATATTTGAGCGTTTCCAATGAAATGGACGCAAGGTTGGGTATCCCCTCCCCACAACGTGGACAGATAGCACCGCCTGCTTTAAATGAGAAGAACTGATCTTCCGGCAAAATCTCGCGGGCACAATTCGCGCATTGAAACAATTGCGGACGGAACCCAACTGCATCCAAGAATCGCATCTCATAATAACGGACGGGAAGCCAGGCATCTTCCTCTTTTTCCAAACGGTCGAGAGTTTCAGTGAGAAGTTTGAAAATGGAAGGGTTCGCACCTTCTTCTTCGTACGAAAAGCGCAACAATAATTCCACTACATAAGCAGCATAACTTGTTTTGACCAGGTCATCATGTAGAGGTAAAAACGCATTGATCGTTTCCACCTGTGTGATGATGAGCAGGTCGCGTCCTTTGGCTAACTGAACAGTGATGTGAGTAAATGGTTGTAAATGTCCCGCCTTACGTGAGGTAACTTTCCGAGCTCCTTTGGCAAGTGCGCGCACAATGCCATGGTCACGGGTATACAGCGTGAGCAGACGATCTGCTTCACCCCAATCGGCATGGCGAAGCACAACAGCAGAAGCACGGAAAGAACGAAAGTCTGTCATTAAGGGAAAGGTGAAAAGTGAATGGTCAACGATTCACCCAACTGACTAATTATCAGTCACCAAGTGTTTGGGCGTGAAGGCTTCAGGTAAAAGTCCATGCACCGTCGTTTCGTGAACCAGTTCACCCTGTCCATTGCCGAACAACACGATGGTTTCCAAACCGAATTCCGCCATCACTTGCCTGCAGCCGCCGCAGGGAGAACCGCCATTGTTGGTAACAACTGCAATGACTTCGAATTCGGTCTCGCCTTCAGAGACCGCTTTGAAAATGGCGACCCGCTCAGCGCACATGGTTTGAGGGTAAGCAGCATTTTCAATATTGACACCGGTATAAATGCGCCCGGTCTTGGTCCGCAACGCCGCCCCTACGGGGTAATTCGAATAGGGAACATACGCTCTGCGGCGAGCTTCATTTGCAAGATCGATCAGCGATTGTTTCTCTTCATTTGTAATGTTCATATTGAACCTGTTTTACTTCTTTTTGGGTTTTCGTTCCAATTTACGGATCGCGCGGGCGGGCATTCCCACCACCAAAGTATCCTCTGGAACATTCTTCGTCACAATAGCACCAGCTCCTGTGCGTGCTCCATTTCCAAGTTTCACCGGGGCAACCAGCATCGTATCGGAACCGATGAACACATCTTCACCGATCTCAGTGGCATGTTTCTTTTCGCCGTCATAATTGCAAGTGATCGTTCCGGCACCGATATTCGTATTGGAACCGATCTGGGCATTGCCAATGTAAGAGAAATGCCCCATCTTCACGCCTTCAGCCAGATACGAATCCTTTACCTCGCCAAAATTGCCCATATGGACGTGATTGCCCAAATGCGCTCCTTTTCGCAAACGCGCAAAGGGTCCCATATCCACATCGTTCTCAAGAACTGCACTTTCAATATCTGAGGCTAAGATCTTGCAGCCATTTCCCACCTTCGAATTGCGGATGATGGTATTGGGTCCGATCACATTGCCTTCACCGACCTCCGTCTTTCCAAACAAAAAGGTGTTCGGCATAATAACTGTATCTCTACCGATAACTACATCCGCTTCGATATATGCAGAGGTGGGGTCGATCATGGTCACACCATTCAGCATATGTAATTGATTGATGCGCCTGCGCATGGCAACTTCCACTTCGGAGAGATGCACGCGTGTATTCACACCAATGGTTTCTTCGAGATCATCCATCACGGTAGCATGGACCGACAAGCCATCCTGGACAGCCAGCTCAACCGTATCTGTTAGATAATATTCACCCTTCTTGGGATTTTTTGGGATGCGGTGCAAAGCGTCCCATAACCAATTGGCATCAAAACAATAACCACCCACGTTCAATTCTTTGACCTGTAACTGGTCGGGCGTCGCGACATATTCTTCCACAATGGCAGTTACCGTTCCATCCTCCTTGCGGATGATGCGACCAAACCCACGCGGGTCATCTGCCACCACGGTCAATAACGAGATCGGTCCTTTATTCTGTTTTTGGGTTTCCACTAACTTCTGTAATGTTTCCCCGCGAAGTAAAGGCATATCAGCGTAGCAAACAACTACAAGGTCCGTTTTGCCACGCAAGAGAGTTTCTGCTTGCATTACGGCATGACCTGTTCCCAACTGCGGTTCTTGCAAGACCGTTTGAGCAGAGTCACCGAGATATTCAGTCACTTTTTCTGCGCCGTGCCCCACCACCACTATCGGCTTTTCCGTCGTCGAGTTTTGAATTGCCTGCAAGGCATGCCAGATCATGGGCTTGCCTGCCACTGGGTGTAACACTTTCGGCAATGAGGATTTCATGCGTGTGCCCTGCCCGGCGGCAAGAAGAACAGCGGTTATCTTCATATATTCACCTCAGATGAAAACAGGATTTGTGCGGTGTGACGTGCTCCGCGACAAATCCCGTTTGAGAAAATTGTCCGCATAATGCGGACATGTCTGGCTGGGGCACCTGGATTCGAACCAAGATCCACAGCTCCAAAGGCTGGTGTGCTGCCATTGCACCATGCCCCAGTGCGGGCGAAATTGTATCACAATTTTATTATTCGCCAGGAATTAGCCCCAGTTTTTTGGCTTCTTCCAGCGAAATAACTTCAGGGTTTGTGGATTTTCTACCAAGGTCTTGTGCTGCCGATTCCCAAAAGTCATCTGCCTTTTCACCAGATGCTTTTTTGAGGAGGGCTTCCATTTCTGGTGCAGGTGTTGCCTTGGCTAGCTGGTCTGTATTCTTTTTCGGAGCAGCCGCTGGAGGTACAGCAAGCGGCGCTGTTTTGAATTTCAACTGTCCGGTCACGCCCATTGAGGCGAGTGCTCTTTCGACCTGTCCACGGAGAGACACCAATCCACGAACCGTCTCCAGTATCTGTTCCTCATTTGCAAGCCCCTTTCCAGCAACGAGCAGGGCATAGAGAGGTGTAACGGGTATAAAGAGCAAGTCGTGGTCTCCCCCACTGAACACATGATAAGACTCGATCGCTTCCTGATGATTGATCTTTGCGACCTTCAGACTGGTGAGATGGATCGCCATCAAAGTGGAGATCAGCGAGACTTCCATACTGGGATCTCGTAAATTACCAGTACGGGCGTTGATCAATCCACGCTCGTTAAGCAAAAAAACTGCATCGGCATTGAAATCTTGTCTGAAGTTTGCCAACAGGTCAGAAAGTTTGGTTTGTTGCGGTTCACCGTTAACAGCATCTGCTTCCGCCGCGAGTTCTGGCGGGAAAATGGTTTGAACTAGCCCAAGTCCACGTTCGACTGAATCAAGAAAATCTGCCATGGGAATGGGTTTATCGAAGATGCCGAAAGCACCGCTATTGAGCATTTCTTCGCGCATCTTTCGATCAGTCATCCCGGTGATGAAAATAACCTTGACCTCCGGATGACGGGCACGCACCTTGTGCATCAACTCCACTCCGCTCATGCCAGGCAACTTATAATCTGTGACGAGCAGATCGATCTTATGCCGAGAAGACTCCAGCATTGCCTCTTCCCCCGATTGGGCATCATAGATCTGGATGTTCGTATTCTTGAGTGTCTCCAACGTGGAACGTAGAAGCCGTAGAATATCGCGTTGATCGTCCACAAGCAAAACGTTTCGAATCATGCCAACCTGCTTTTTTCAGAGAATTAATGAGTTATTTCGGCGGTTCAATAATGTGTTCAGATTATAGCAAAGATAAGTTTTGGGCTCCCCATCAGTTTTGACAGGTTTCACCAACTCCAAAAGCCTCAATATTCCAAAGCGGGTTGGCAGTAGGATCGAGGTCGAAACCGCAAAGATCGGGGCGGGCAGCTGCAATGCGAAGCCTTGAATACAGAGGAATAGCTGGCAATTGTTCTGCCATGATGATCTGGGTCTGCCGGTAAGATGAAAGATAAGTCGCATCGTCACGCAGGGAAGACTGAGCCGCCACACAAGCTGCATCATATTCTTCATTGCTAAACCCTGTCACATTAGAACCAGCCCACGAATTAACTTCATTGGGTATCGATCCTGTACTAAACCAATTACATGGGGGTTCGATGCCATCTACACCAAGAGCATATCCGGCGAGGTCAAATTGACGTCCAAAGAGTGGTCCAATGGGACCCGGCGAGTAAAGTTCGTTGGGTGATACGAATTGCACATTGAGCCCAATCCCACATTCAGCAAGCGAGCGTTCCAGGATTGCGGCAACTTGTCTTCGCTGGGCGGTGGATGTGGTTTGATAGTTCAATATAAGGCGAGTGTTATATGCCACTTTTTGTGCATTGATGGCTTGGCGTGGTGTGGAGGGGTCTTCATCCTGGTCTAACCAGCCAGCTTGTTCCAATAATGAGATACCTATTTCAGGGTCATAAGGAATGGCTGTTAGGTTAGTATCCAAAGCAGGGTGCCCATTTGGCAGGTAACTGGTTGGCACATTTGTCAGACCGAAAAGGACGGATGTGGAAATGGTTTGCCGATCGAGACAATAGGCAATTGCCTGACGAGTGTATTTATCGACAAAGAAGTTTTGGCGGTCTTTTATTACATCGTAACCGTTATCGTATGAAGCTGGGTTGATACCCAGCCCAAGCCATTCCATGCTCATACCGGTTGTAACGAACATCTGTGCCTGTCCGGAAGTCTGCATTTCTTGCAGCAAGCCTACATGGTCTTCGAGGTTGATGGTAGGGTCGACCAAGTCACAGCGACCTGCGATCAATTCGGACAACGCCAAGTCTGGGTCTGGTATGAAGCGGAATTGAATAATATCCAATTTGGGATAACCATCGCGTGTCCGATAATAATAAGGATTCTTTTCAAGCGTGATCCCTTCACCGGGAAGCCATTCTTTTATAAAGTAAGGTCCCCACCCTATTGGCGTGCGGGAAGAAACATCAACAGTTGATAATTGGTTTGGGGGGAATTCGCTCCAGGCATGTTTCGGCGCGGGCTGCCAGAAATTCATAAAATAAGTTGGGTCGATAAACCCAGGGATGCCAAACCATTGCAAGGTTTGCTCATCGGCTGCTTCATAGATTTGTGTACGATCAAGAAGGTATGGGTTGATCTTCGCTCCGCTCTGCAGTTCAAAGGAATAGATCGAGTCGTCAGCCGTGAGCGGAGTGCCATCTGACCATGTGAGGTCGGGGCGCAAGCGGAAGGTGACGATCATTTGGTCCATTTCAAGCGTGGATATGCCATCATAAGTGATGGCGCAATCTTCATTGCGACAACCAGCTGGTCGAACAAGCGCCCCTTTGCTGAGTTGGATGAGGTTTCCATCTGCATTTTGTACTGTATCCCCATCTTGGATTTTTACTTTAACGATCTGTGCATCTCCATTTTCAATGGTTGGGAGTTGAGTAAGAATGACAGGTTGATATTCGTAGCCAATGGTATCGATCGGACCATCATAGATGGCTGTCAAAACACTTTGGGCAGCATCATTCAACTCGCCAAATGGATAAAGGCTGTTTGGTTCTTGCCCCAGACAAACGGTAAGATTCGCATCTGAAGAATCCAACGGCGTTGGGGTAGTCTCCACCAAAGGTTCAATAGTCGCAGGGGTTTCTGTTTGAGAAGGCGCAGTTAAACAGGCAGGAATAACAATGAGAATTATGATCAGCAAAAATGGGATAACGTTTTTTTTCATGAGATCCTGCCTTTGTAAATTATTACCATTGGATAATTATAACCACTATCCCCCGCCATAAAAAAGAGACCGCTTGTGCGGTCTCTTAGCTTTTTTATTCTGCCAACCAACATGCCACCCAGTGACCCGGACGAGCTTCCTTGAATTCCGGCTCCTCCTGTGAACATTGACTCACAGCAATCGGACAGCGTGTATGGAAGCGACATCCTTTCGGAGGGTTGAGCGGACTGGGCACATCACCTTTGAGGATGGTGCGTTCCCGCTTAATATCAGGATGCGGAACAGGTATGGCAGAGAGAAGTGCCTTGGTGTATGGATGAAGCGGTTCGCGGTACAACGCGTCACGGTCAGTTAACTCGACCATCTTGCCAAGGTACATCACTGCCACACGATCTGAGATGTGCTCAACAACACTGAGGTTGTGTGCAATGAAAAGATAGGTTAAACCGAATTCTTCTTGAAGGTCTTTGAGGATGTTCAATACTTGCGATTGAATGGATACATCCAAGGCCGAAACCGGCTCATCACAAACGATGAACTTGGGATTCAATGCCAAAGCTCGGGCAATGCCGATACGTTGACGCTGTCCACCGGAGAACTCATGCGGGTATCGGCGGGCATGGTATTCTTCCAAACCCACTTTCTTGAGCATGTTGACAGCAATTTCCCAACGTTCTTTTGGACGCCCGATATTGTGGATCTGCAGTCCTTCCATAACCGACTCGCCAATTGGCATACGCGGATTAAGTGAGGCGTAGGGATCCTGAAAAATGATCTGCATATCGCGGCGCAACGGTTTCAACTCGCGCTGATTCAACTTAAGAACATTTTTCCCTTCGAAGGTGACGTCCCCTGAAGTAGGTTCAATCAAGCGCAGAATCGTACGTCCAACAGTGGTTTTGCCACAACCAGACTCCCCCACCATGCCAAGGGTCTCACCTTTCTTCACAGCAAAACTGACCTTGTCCACTGCCTGAACCCAGGCTGATACCCGTTGAAATAAGCCTGCACGAACGGGGAAATATTTCACGAGCTTATCGACTACCAATAAATCTGGTTGTTCCTGCTTATTCATTTTGTCCATGAGTGCGCAATTTCCTTTTATTTTCCAGATTTCAGTGGAGCCTTGTGTCCTTCAGCATCTTCATACAGCCAACAACGCACCTTGTGACCTTCAGCTACCTGGATCAAACCGGGGTGTTGTTCAGTACAGATGGAAAGGTTATGTTCAGTACGAGCTCGGCAACGCGGGGCAAATCTGCAGCCTTTGGGAAGGTTGATGAGATTGGGTACGTTACCGGGAATAACATCCAAACGGTCTCGGCGTTCGCCAAGTACCGGGATGGAGCCGATCAACCCCTGAGTGTAGGGGTGATGCGGTTTATCAAATATGTAGGAAACCGGAGATTCTTCAACGATCTCGCCTGCGTACATTACGACCACACGGTTCGCCATTTCAGCAATTACACCAAGGTCATGCGTGATCAGCATCAATGCAGACCCAAGCTGGGTACGTAAGTCACGCATTAGGTCGAGGATCTGAGCCTGAATGGTCACATCCAATGCTGTGGTAGGTTCATCAGCGATCAAAAGGTCAGGTACACAAGCAAGCGCCATGGCGATCATGACTCGCTGTGACATGCCGCCAGAAAGTTCGTGCGGGAATGCTTCTGCACGCCTATCGGGTTCGGGAATACCAACTTGCTTTAAGAGTTCAATAGCACGTGCTTTCCCTGCTTCTTTCCCAAAGTCTTGATGGATGTTCAAAACCTCGGAGATCTGTTCACCAGCACGGAAGACAGGATTTAAGGCAGATTGTGGCTGCTGGAAGATCATCGAAATGCGGTTCCCACGAACCTTCCTCATTTCTTCTTCCGTGGCGGTAACAAGGTTCTGACCGTCAAAGTTGATCGCCCCTTCCACGATCTTTCCGGGTACGCCAATGAGGCGCATAATGGAAAGGGATGTAACACTTTTTCCACAGCCAGACTCACCCACAATACCAAGAACTTCACCGGGATAAATCGAGAAATCGACGCCATCGACAGCACGCACAACACCATCTTCTGTGTAGAAATATGTTTTTAGATTCTTCACTTCAAGCAGTGGTTTTTTATCGCTCATCGATATTGCTCCCGAATTTTAGGTTGGTGCATTATAACAAAGAAAAGAAGCCTACAATCGCCTTTCAGCTTTTGCAGGCTTCTTCATGTTTACAGCAAATGCCTAACGATATTTGTCATCATCATCGTCAGATTTTTTTCGTCTTGCACGCCACATGGCCACACCCGTAAAACCAATTGCCATTCCAAGTACAGACATCGTATAGGAAAGAAAGTTCAAAAAGAAGGTCGACTCCCATACTTTGACCACCATAAGGAACGGCGCGATGCAACCAAATAACATCATCGCCACTCCTATGACAAAAAGGCGTTCGGGATGCTCAAAGTTCATTTATACAACCAACATGCCACAAGGTGGTCATCAGACTGAAGATCGTTGGGTTCTTCCACCTCGCATAGATTTTCGATCCGCTTCGGGCAGCGTGGGTGGAAACGGCAGCCAGAAGGCGGATTCACAAGGCTGGGTGGTTCACCGGGAGGAAGCTCGCGATAGGTCAGCGCGTTATTCGCATCCGGGTCTGAAGTTGCATCCATCAATGCCGTTGTATATGGATGTTTCGGGTTATGGACCAGGGAATTCACTGGCGCTTTTTCCACAACGTTTCCGGCATACATCACGAAGACGCGTTCCGAGAAATAACGAACGGTGGAAAGATCATGCGTAATGTAGATCACTGCCAGTTTATATTTTTCCTGCAAGCCACGCAAAAGCTTGAGGATCTCCACACGAACCGACGCATCGAGCATGGATACGGGCTCATCAGCAACAACCAATTTTGGCTCAAGGATGATGGCGCGGGCGATCACGACGCGTTGCTGCTGTCCACCACTCATCATGTGTGGGAACTTATGAAGAAAATCATCAACTGGGGTGAGCTTCACTTCTTCCATCACCTTGCGAACACGGCGTTCACGTTCGGCAGGATCTTTTACGCCGTTAATGATCAGCGGTTCTTCCAAAATGCGCTGAACGGTCATGAAAGGAGCAAGGGCACCGAAGGGGTCTTGTTGAACATATCCGATCTTTGCACGATATTGGCGAAGTGCCTCCCCTTCAAGGGTGCCAACATCCTGATTACCATCAAATGTGATAGAACCCTTGGTTGGCTTGTTCAAACCAAGGATGGTTTTCATTAAACTTGATTTACCACAACCGCTCTCACCTACAATGGCGATCGTCTCACCATAGTGCAGGTCGAAAGTTACACCATCGACTGCTTTCACATAGCCTGCATGTCCAAAGCCCAGACGGCGAAGTTCGAACCAAACGTGCAGGTCATCTATTGAGAGGAGCACATCTCTTTGTTTGTCTGTCATGTCTTGTAGACCTCGTTTTGAATTTTATCCCACGCAAACTAGGATGTGTATAACCAACATTTGACCTGAATGCCATCCACATTTGCAACAGGCGGCTCTTCAGAACATTTATCAAACCGTTTGGGACAACGATCTGCAAAACGGCAACCTTTGGGCGGGTTCAAAAGGCTTGGGGGTTGACCAGTGATGAATTCAGGCTCGACGTTGGCACGCAACCGCGGGACGCTTGCCATCAACATGCGCGAATATGGATGAAGCGGTTCGGCGAAGAACCGGTGCGCGTCACTAGTTTCCACGATCTGACCTGCATACATGACCGCTACACTATCCGCAAGTTCGCTGGAGGTGGCGATGTCATGTGTGATCAGGATAAAACTGATTCCCAGTTCGCCTTTGAGGCGTTTCAACACATTGAAAATGCTGGCCTGTGTCAACACATCCAACGCAGAGGTGGGTTCATCCAACAAGATCAAATTCGGTGAAGTAACAAGAGCCATGGCAATCGCAACACGTTGACGCATGCCACCGCTCAATTCGAATGGGTAACGATTGATGAAGTCTTCAGGAACCCCTACATGCTGGAACATCTTTTTGACCAGAGAAACAGCCTCTTGCTTGCTGACACCCAGGTGAATGATGGCAGGTTCTGCAACCTGGTCTCCAACACGAATAACAGGATTCAACGAGTTCATCGCCGCCTGCGGGACCATGGAGATGGATGCCCAACGAATATTTTGTCGGAACTCTTCCTCATTCAATTGCATCACATCGTTCCCGTCCAGATAAACGCGACCAGAGTAGGAAACAACATTACGAGGAAGCAGACGAAGGATAGCTTTGGCAAGCGAACTTTTACCACAACCGGATTCCCCTAATACAACCACTGCCTGGTTGGCATTTAGTGCAAAATTCACCTTATCCACTGCCTGGACAGATCCACGCGTGGTTCCAAAGTGCAAAACCAAATCCTCAATACGAAGAAGGTTGTTATTCTGTGCCATCTATATATCCCTTAATCTTGGATTGAAAATACGGTCAAGAGCAAAGCCAAGCATTGCAAATCCCAACCCTGTAAGCATCAACAACGCAGCAGGCTCTATAACCCAGTAGTACAAACCACGATAAAGAGCACCTTCTGCAAAGGCATTTTCAATGATCTTGCCCCATGTTGGAAGAACAGGATCACCCAACCCGAGTACTGCTAATGAGGCCTCCAAGAATACATAGGAAGGCACAGAGGAGACCAATGCTGGGATCAACAACGGAATCATACGAGGGATCAAATAATTGAAGATGATGCGCCTGTCAGTCGTTCCATATGCACGGGCAGCCTCGATGTAAGGTGAAACCTTGGACTGCATGAATACTGCGCGATACGATTTGATCGCTCCAGTAAAGATACTAAGCAAAATAGTAACCCCAAGGATGACCCAAATGCTGCGCGAATAGAACGTACCCACCATAATGAGAATGGCAAGGAAGGGCAAAACAAGATTTACCTCAGTGATGCGCTGGATCAACTCATCCACCCAACCGCCATACCAGGAACCAATCGCAGCGATGATCATTGTCAAAAGGGAGGTTCCCAACGCCGCAAGCAAACCAAAGCTCAATGCAATAGGAGTTCCCCAAAGCAACGGTAACATCAGATCACGACGGTAATGATCAGTACCCGCCAATCCGTACAACGTCCCATGCATCACGAATTCAGCGTCAATATCAGAGTTTGGTTCAAAAGTTACAGCAACGATCTCGAGCTGATATGTTCCTTTGACAATCTCTGTACTTTCACTTTTGGGTTCAACAAAGAGGGCAGTAAGAATATCTTCTGTCTTGAGCCTCTTCATCAATTTTTGGTCCTGTGAAATACGGAAGGTCATTTCACGATCAACAGCAAAATCACCGACCCGAATCCGCTCACCAGAAGGAGTTATCCATGCCACTGAAACAAATGGCAATTTTTCCTGGAACGTTCCATTTAAGTAAAGGATCAATTCCTGAGGAGGGTAATCATACGAATAGTCGAACGAATGAGTGACTGTGATCGTAGCGGTATCCTGAGCACCCACCTCAACAGTCTTATTCATAGTGCCATCTGTAGTACTCACTGCAAATGAGACAGGCTGTTTGACATCGCTAAAATAGTTCATCCATGAAGGAGCAGCATATTTGGGATTCTGATACCAAACATCCTCTCCACCACGCCACAAACGAGTCGCTTCATCATACGGAATGGTGATCAAGGCGTATGCTGAGACACCCAATAAGAATAGAATCGTTATCAGCCCAATAACAGCAGACGGATAACGAACGAGTTCACGCATGGATTTTGATAAAGTGTTCATTGTTGTGCGTTATCTCCACCAACTTTAACTCGGGGATCTACCAAGGCATAAACGAAATCGAGGACAAAAACAGTGATGCCAAGTAAATATGCATAGATGATCGTAGAACCAACAATGACCGGTGTATCATACAAACCGATCGCCTGGAAGAGTGTACGGCCAAGCCCTGGCCACAAAAACACGGTTTCCGTGATGGTGAAACCAGTCCACATGCCTATAATCAACAAAGCAAAATTCGTAATGATCGTAGGTAGAGTTGGGCGAAGGATATAGCGACGTTCAATATCTCGTGAGGGCAAGCCCTTGGCCCGCGCCATTTCCACATAATCTTCACTCGAATAGATCAGGAAGAACGTACGCCAGTTATATACACTCAGGAAAAACGAACTAACGATGATGGAAGAGGCTGGCAGAATCAAGTGTTTAAGAACATTCATCGCATACCCAAAAGATGTGCTGGGAGGCGGTGAATCCACCAAGCCGCCGAAGGGCAAGACATGGAGAACACCTGCAAAGATCAAGATCAAGAAAATACCGTAGAACCAAGGTGGTGCTGCGGAAGTGGGCGACAAAGCTACGGTTAATTTATCGAAAAAACTTCCGTACTTTCGAGAGAGACCCATTGCAAGGTACACGCTCCCAAAAAACAATACCAAATCTGAGACACCTGCGAGCAAAAGAGTGGCTGGCAAACGTTCCAAAAGGATCAATCGGACTTGACGGGATCCGCTGTCACTGTTCATATTGATAGCGCGCCCAAGATTCAAGGTCAAACCATTGACCAGGTAAGTGAACGAACGGTTAATAAAAGGCTTATCTAAACCCAACCGTCGCTCTTCGCTTGCGATCTTATCCTGAATAAGTTTTTCGCGTGCATCGGTAGATAATGCTCGGTAAGCAGGATTGGCTAGAATGGATTGGGTTGTGTTATCACGGATCTCATTCCGCATAATGGTATCCACATACCCACCCATATTGGCGATCAGGATCGTTAAATAAATACCGATCACCACTGTAACTGCAAGGGTGATCAACCTTACCAATGCATATCGTAAAACTCGTCCTGCCGTTGTGTTGGCGAATGACTCTTTCTTTACTGGTCCACTTGTGGCTGTTATTGTTTCGGTAGCCATATCACACCTCAATTCATTCTTTGATAAGACCTGCTTGCAAGTAATAATAATTGGGGGACTTGCAGTATTTTGGTCTTGTATAACCTACGTTAATAAAAAAACAAATAATTCCATACAAAAAAGAGCAAAAAATATTCAAATATAAAAACGGAGATTTCTCAGGATCATGTTGGCGAATATCTCGCCATGAAAACCACCCTACTTGCTTTAGAGAATACACCGCTTAGAGGTAAAACCAGGGGCAAGGTTTCCCTTGCCCCTGGCTCTTTCAAAATTTATTGTTACGGAGCGGCGACGAATTCAAGCGAGGAGAAGGCAGGAATGGCGGCCGGGTAAAGAACAACGGCAGCTTCGATCTTGCCTGCACCAGCCTGGATCTGGGCATCTGCAGGGATGGTGAGGGTGTATTCACCATCACCGGCTCCGGCAACACCTTCACCAACATAAATGGTCTCACCCTTGTCATTGTAGACGAGGAATTTAACCTGTTTGATGTCGGCGGAAGGATAAGGATCACCAGCCTTGGTGGTCGCGGTTACAGTGAAGACTGTTTCTTCACCGATCTTAACCTGGGCAGGTCCATCCATCACGGCGTCAGCCAGAGGAGGATTGCTCCAAGCAGCCCAGCGATCGGAAAGATCGGGGAAGTCGGCGTTGTGCTTCACCAAAGCGGTCTTGGCATTGAGATCCAAGGAGTCGAGGAAGTACGGACCCGTGGCGCTCGAGAAGTGTCCGTGAGCTTCATACCAAGCCTTGAGGGCAGCGTACTTGGCGGTGGCTTCTTCAGCGGTGACGTAGGTGCCGAGGGTGGCAGCGTACGGAATGGTGTTTTCAGCGATCAAAGTATCCAACGAACCATTCAAAGCTTCGAGGCTAGGACCACCAACGAAGTTGGTCCATTCAACAGCATTGCGGTCAGCCTTGCCGGCGCCGTAAGCGGTGAGACCAGCAGCTTCAGAGGCATTACCCATGGCAATGGCAGCCCAGGAGGCTTCGCCATAACCGTATTGAGGCCACCAATCACCGAACGCAGCAATGAGTTCAGCATCAGCGTAGAAGTTATCGGTATAGGTTTCGATCACGAGCGGATCGGTGGAGACGATCTTGACGCCCTTGAAGGTTGCCTTACTGGCTTCGTAGTTGGGGACAACATCTTCATCGAAGATGGCGCTTTCAGCCTTGGCCTGATCGAAGTTCATGATCATGCGCATGACGAAGTCACCAGCGGAGAGGTTGCTGCCATCATGCCACTTGGTTTCATAGAGGTCAGCCGGGTAGGTCATGACGATCTTGGCCTTAGCGGTCACGCCTTCACCAGCGGGCACGAAGGTTTGAGCAGCAGCATCCCAGTCGAGCCACGCATCAGCGGGGACTTCGATGGTGTCAGCAGTGTTGAGGGTCACCCAGTCGGTGTTGGTGCCGACGGGCAAGCCGGTCTGAACGGTCACTTCGGCGCTTTCAGCGCGGAGCGGCCAAGTGAGACCAGTGTAAGGATCGTACATCAAGCTGCCGCTTTCGCCGAAGCTCTGAACGAAACCATCCCAAACCCAGTTGGAGCCGTTGACGGGATTCCAGGGGTCAGTGAACAATTCGTTGGTACCAACCTTGAGCTGGCCACCTTCTGCATCCTTGAAGCGCAGGTTGTAAGCAGGCATTTGAGCAGCTTCAATACCAGAGCCAAGGTCGTAGGTTACTTCAACATTACAGTTGAAAGGAGCATAGACCTGTTGGTCGATGATCCAGACCTGGAGGGAGTCCTGCAAGGAAAGCGGGAGGGCTTCCAAGATCAGTTCGCGGCGTTCTTCGAGGGTCGAGAAATCACCATTGGCAAGGCGATCGCCAACTTCGATGAAGGCGGGGTCAGACTGATTATCAATGAAGAGCGGAATACCCTGCGCGCTGGAGGGCAGGTACATTTCCTGGAAGGATTCCTTCTCATCGCGGTCGAGACCAGAGGAGAGCCAACCAGCGGTGTAGAGGTGCCACTGGCCTTCCTTGGGATCGGAACCGATCCAGATCGGGGAAGCTTCAGAGGACTTGCGGTATTGGCGGTCAACAGTAAAGCCAAGCTGTTCGAGCTGATCGGAGAAGTAGTCACCGATCTTCAAGCGGGTGCCATCACCATCGTTACGGATGAGGAAGGCGAGAACGAGCGGTTCACCATTGAAGTTCCACTTGCCATCCACGAGCTCAGCACCCATGGCAGGCATTTCAGCATCAACAACAGCCTTGGCCTGTTCGAGGTTGTAAGCATAGTAGGTTTCGAGACCACGAGCTTCTTCGATCACATTGGTGTAATCGACCAACTGGGTCGCGAGGGAGAAGTACTTGGGCAGGGAGCCGCCACCATAGATTTCCTGGTTGATGTAATCGCGGTCGAGCGCCCAGTTCATCGCTTCGCGGATCTTGCGGTTGCTGAACGGATTCAGTTTGGCGGTATCGGTGAAGACAGCCGGGTTGAAGAGGATGTCATAATAACCACCATAGGACTGAGAATAGCAGACACCAGCGTCCTTGATTTCCTGAACGCGGTCAGAAGCCACACCACGGGTGTAGATATCGATCGCACCAGCGGTGATCTGGGTCACGGCCTGATCGGAAGACACAGATGAGAAGGCAACTTCATCCAACCAACCGCCCTTGCGGGTAGTGGGGACAGGAGTGGGTTCTGCAGTGGCAGCTTCAGTTGCGGCAGGCGCAGCATCAGTTGCAGCAGGTTCAGCCGCTTCGGTTGCAGCGGGAGCGCCACAGGCCGCAAGGACCATGCTGGCGATCACGAGCAAACCAAGCAAAGCAAACATTCGATTTCGTAACATTTGTTTTCTCCTCCAAGAAGAAAATTTTGGGGTTTATCGTACAGACACAACACGAACACAAGTTACGTTTAGTTTCTTACCGCATCACCTCCTTCTATAAGTACGTTTAAGAGGCTGTTACAAATTTAACAAAGAAGCAAAACGAATTATACCTAATTCTTTAGGCGAGTCAACGGGGGCATTGTGGAGGTAGCCTGTATAGTCACATTTTATACTGAAACTACCCTGCGGGTGAATAAAAATGACCCTACTGGAGAACTGTTTTTTCTAAAAATGATAAAGGATGTTAAAAAAGGAACCCAATATTTATGACAGAATCGTGATGACTACCACTCGCCTCATCCGAACACTTGACATGCCCCTTCCCATCGAAATTCGCCTAAAACACAGCTTTTTGTTGACAATCCCCCTCCCCTACCATACAATTTATTTCACTCATTCCCTTCTTCTAGGAGATTAGATTACATCATGTTAAAGGAATTCAGAGAATTCGTCATGCGCGGTAACGTGCTGGATTTGGCAGTCGGTGTCATTATTGGAGCTGCGTTCGGCAAGATCGTTGGCTCCCTTGTCAATGACATCTTCATGCCCCTGGTCGGTTTGCTCATGGGCGGAGTTAATTTCAGCGAACTTTCTATCACAGTGGGCAGTGCTACGATCATGTGGGGATTGTTCCTTCAATCTGTGGTGGATTTCCTAATCATTGCCTTCGTTATCTTCCTCATTGTCAAGTCCGCTAACAGTATGAAAAAAGCCCCAGCCCCAGCTGACCCAACCACCAAGGAATGCCCGCACTGCATTAGCACCATTTCCATCAAAGCCACTCGCTGCCCGAATTGCACATCTGAGTTGAAGGCATAATTTTCTTCCTTAATAAACGCCAAAATGAATGCTCTGACGAGGTACTGTCCTTGTCGGAGCATTTATAATGTCCGCACCATGAATCTGGATTTCATCAACAAACTCAACCCTCAGCAGCGCAGCGCGGTCACAGCGGCGGATGGGCCTGTAATGGTCGTGGCAGGTCCGGGGTCCGGAAAGACGCGTGTACTCACTCAACGTATTGCATACCTCATCGCCCACGAAGGCGTCCGCCCATGGCAGATTCTCGCCGTCACCTTCACCAATAAAGCCGCCAAAGAAATGGACGAGCGCGTCAAATCCATTTTGAACGAGCAGGCGACCGAAGGCATGATGCTTGGCACGTTCCACTCGATCTGTGCGCGAATTCTGCGACGCGAAGCCGAACACCTGCCCGTGGCTCAGAACTTCGTCATCTTCGATGCCGACGACCAGCAGAGCTTGGTCAAGTCGATCATCCGTGAATTGAATTTGAATGAGAAGTTGTACCGCGCCAACAGTGTACATGCTTCGATCTCACGCGCCAAGAATGAGTTGATCCTGCCGGACGACTTCCCCATCAACACCTACCGTGACGAAGTGGTGAAGCGCGTGTACACCGAATATCAAAAGCGTCTCATTGCCAGCAACGCCGTGGACTTTGATGACATCCTTGTGTACACCACACAATTAATGGAAACGAACCCGACTGTGCGTGAGAAGTACGCCCAGCGTTTTCGTCACGTGTTGGTAGATGAATTCCAAGACACCAATCTCGCACAGTATGCTCTAGTGAAGCATCTCGCTTCATATCATAAGAATATTTTCTGTGTGGGTGATCCTGATCAATCCATCTACGCCTGGCGCGGCGCGGACTATCGCAACATCCGCAAGTTCGAGCAGGACTTCCCCACCGCGCAAGTGATTCTGCTGGAGCAGAATTATCGCTCACATCAAAACATCCTCGATGTAGCCATGGGCGTGATCGACCGCGCCAGCAATCGCAGAAAGAAACGCCTATTCAGCGACCGTGGCGCAGGTGAGAAGATTTTCTTTTATGAAGCGCGTGACGATTACGGCGAGGCTTCCTTTGTTGTGGACACCATCGCACAACTCGTCGCATCCGGTGAGTTCGAGCCGAAGGACTGCGCGGTGATGTATCGCACTAACGCCATGTCCCGCCTGATTGAAGAAGCCTTCTTGCAGGCGCGCCTTCCTTATAAGCTGGTCGGCGCACAACGCTTTTATGGTCGCCGTGAAGTCAAAGACCTGATCGCCTTCATTCGCCTTGCCCACAACCCCGCTGACGAGGCCGCCCTCAGCCGCGTCATCAATGTCCCGCCGCGCGGCATTGGTGACAAAACGCTCACCACTTTGCACATGGTCGCGCGGCAGAACGATACCAATGCCGGGTATGTGCTGCTAAATCTTGCCCACGGTGCGGAATCAAATTTCTATAAATCCTTTACCGGTCGCGCTACATTGCCGCTTGCAGATTTTGGCGGTATGCTCGCGAATTGGCATGCACTTGCAAAAGTCGGCAAGGTCGCAGAACTCTTCGACCGCATTGTGCGCGA
>JBEBCV010000214.1:0-7591 GCA_041157505.1 Chloroflexota bacterium
CACGCGATAGCCTTCTGCTTTCAAGGCTTTCACGGCTTGCGTGCCAGAGTAATCAAACTCCGCGGCTTGACCAATGACGATGGCTCCAGAGCCAGGGACAAGAATTGTATGAATATCTGTCCGCTTCATGTTATTTACCCCCGATCATGTTGAAGAATTCACTGAAGATATCATGCGCGTCATGCGGACCTGGCGCGGACTCAGGATGAAACTGAACGCTGAAGACTGGCTTCTTTTTCATCCGAATGCCTTCCAACGAGTCATCGTTCAAACTCTTGTATGTGATCTCCACTTCGTCTTTGTTCAAATCCCCAGCAGTGACACAGTAATTGTGATTTTGCGCGGTGATGAGAACCTCTCCGCTTGATAAATGTTGAACAGGATGATTCCCGCCGTGGTGTCCGAACTTGAGGCGATGCGTATCTGCTCCAAGTGCTCGACCGATGAGTTGATGTCCGAGACAGATGCCAAACATCGGCACATTGCTTTCGATCAACTTCTCCACGGCTTCCACAGCATACGGCAACCCCGCCGGGTCGCCGGGACCATTTGAGAGAAAGATTCCGTCGGGGTTTAATGCAAGCACTTCTTCCGCAGAAGTATCCGCAGGCACAACGGTCACATTCGCACCGTATGAAGCTAAATGACGCAAGATATTTTCTTTGATACCAAAATCATAAGCGACGATCGACCATGGACGATGGACCATGCCTTCTCCATCGTCTGCGGTCTGCGGTCTATGGTCGGCGACCCACTTACTCCCCTCATCATCCGACCAGTGAAATGGCTCTTCACACGTTACTTCCTTCACCATATCACGCCCGTCAAGTCCGCTCCACTCACGCGCCATCTTCAACAACGCTTCGGCAGAAGTACCTTTTGTAGAAAGCGCAGCTTTTTGTGTGCCGCCATCGCGGAGTTTACGAGTTAGCCAGCGCGTGTCCACGCCGCTGATGCCGGGCACGCCATGTTGCGCTAGCCAATCCGATAAAGAAAGTGCCGAACGCCAGTTCGACACTACGGGACTCAATGCACGGACAACAGCAGCAGAGACTTGTGGATGTGCTGATTCATCATCTTCCAAGTTGATTCCCACATTGCCAATGTGCGACACGGTAAACAAGACTCCCTGTCCGCGGTAGGATGGGTCGGTGAGAATTTCTTGATAGCCAGTCATGCTGGTATTGAAGACCAGTTCGAACACGGCGTCGGCTTCGGCACCGAATGCCTGACCTTCAATGATGGTTCCATCTTCCAAAACGAGTGTTGCAAATTTCATTTACATGGCTCCTGCATAAGCCGCAGAGTTTTATGGCGGCAAATTCCGCCGATTATAATATGTCTAAACAAATTATTGGATCACGGTTCCATTTCCAGCTAAAGCATTCGAGATCGGATTTTGGATTCGCCCATCCGCAATGATGACGCGACTCACACCGCCTTTGAGCGCTTCTTCTGCGCCAAGGACTTTTTTCTTCATGCGACCTTGCGCCGCCTCACTCGCCGCCGCGAGTTGACTCATCGGCAGCTGCCGAATGAGCGTTGACTCGTCTGGGAAGTTTTTCATCAACCCCGGAACCGCAGTCAGCAACAACAGACTCTCCGCCTTAAGTGCAGACGCCACCATCGCCGCCGCACGGTCGGCATCCACATTCAACGCCTCCCCCTTATCACTAACAGCCACCGGCGCAATCACAGGCAAATAGCCCATATCTAAAAGCGCCAATAACAAATTACCATTTACCTGTTCGATCTTGCCCGTGTAATCATCACGGATAATTTTGCGCTTGCCATTCTCAATAGATTGCACCGACTCTTTGCGCATGGCTTGCATTAACTTGCCATCGAGTCCGCACAAACCAAAAGCATTCACGCCCAACATTTGTAATTGCTCGGTCAACAACGAATTGACCTTGCCATTCACCGCCATCAAAAAGATTTCTAGCGTCTTCCGATCGGTATAGCGCGAGGTGTACCCCGAAGGCGACGTGATCATCTTCGGCGGCGTACCAAGACCTTCACCCAGTGCATTCGCCTCCGCTGAGCCGCCGTGTACAAAAACCAGTTTCTTGCCTTGCTTCAATAATTCCACGGCATCATTACAGATCGCGGAAAAATCCACGCCTTCTGTGCCGCCGAGTTTTACAACTGTGATTTCTGTCATTGATTGCTCCACAAGAAAAAAGAGGAAAGAAAACCTCTATCCATTCTTTCTTCTTTCCTCTTTCTTAGATCGGATGTAACCCCATAAATTCAAGCCCAAGAGTTTCCTCCCAGCCCATCATCAAATTCATGCATTGCACCGCCGTACCAGACGCACCCTTCATGAGATTGTCTATCGCACACATCGCCACAATGTGACCATTGCTTTCGTCCAGTTCAAAGCCGAGATCGGCGTAATTGGAGCCAGCCAGGATCTTCGGTTCCGGCACGCGATAAATTCCGCGCTGTTCTTTCACCACCCGCACGAACGGATTTTCATTCGCCACCGCGCGATAGGCTTTCCACAGATCTTTTGTCGCCACCCCCGGCTTGACCTTGGCATGAGCCGTTGCCAACACACCACGGACAATATCCACTGCGGTCATGGTCAATGAGACCTCTTTGACGCCCATTTCCTGAATTACTTCTGCCGTGTGGCGATGACCGAACGCCGAGAACGTGCGAATGACATTCGCCCGCTCCGCATGCAGTGACCCGGAATTTCCTTCCGCGCCGCCTTCGGAAGAACCCACTTTGATCTCAATAAAAATTGGGGAAGATAAGTCCAAGAGATCGGCTTTGACCAGCGGAAGCAGCGCAAGATTGCTCGCTGTGGCATTGCATCCCACCCCACTGATGTAACTCGCGGATGAAATCTCCGCGCGGTGAAGTTCAGGCAAGCCATACACGAACTTGCTCAACCACTCCGGCGCGGCATGTTTTTCACCGTACCATTGCTCGTAAAAATCCGCATCGCGCAAGCGGAAGTCTGCAGCGAGATCGATGATTTTCGTTCCTAACTTCGCATACTCTTCGATATTCTTCTGCGCCTGCCCATGTGGCTGGGCGAGGAAAAGAATATCCACCGACTCCAACTGCGAAGGGTCGCTAAATTTCAACTGCGTGCGCTTGCGCAAGTTGGGATGAGTCTGATACACATACTCTCCAACTCGCGAACGTGAAGTGACCTGCTTAATTTCAACATTCGGATGCCCCAACAGCAGCCGCAATAACTCCCCGCCACCATATCCCGAACCGCCGATAATAGATGCTGTAACCATCAATAATTACTCCTTCGAAAACCAGTGAAAAGTGTATAGTGGTCAGATCTTCTCTACACACTGCCAACCATCCACTACCCACTGTTCTTCGCCGTTTTCACCACATACTCCACGATCTCACCGGCAATATCAATACCGCTCAACGGCTGCATCGTATGAAATTCCATCGTGTGATTGATCTCGTTCACGACCAATCCCTTTTCCGGATGCTCCACCAAGTCAACGCCAAGCAGACCGCCGCCCACCGCCTTCGAAGCGCGCAGACAAATATCCTCGATCTCCGGCGTGATAGGACACAACTCACCGCTGCCGCCGCGTGCCGTGTTCGTGATCCAATGCTCCGAACTGCGGTACATGCCGGTCAATACTTTGTCGCCGATCATGATGATGCGAAGATCACGCCCTGGCTTCTCGATAAATTCCTGAATATAGAAAACCGAATGCTGAACAGAACCTAAAGTCGATTTATGCTCCAACACGGCTTCCGCCGCATCGCGATCGTTGATCTTCGCCAGCAAGCGTCCCCACGAACCAACAACAGGCTTCAACACAACGGGATAACCAAACGCTTCAATTGCTTCAAGCGCCGCCTCAGGCGAAAATGCCGTCATGTTATGCGGCTGAGGAACACCATCACGTGCAAGCACAGCGCTCGTCATCAACTTGTCGCCGCAAACTTCTGCCACCGCTGCTGTGTTCACCGTCGGTACGCCAAAAGCATTCAACATACGGAGTGCATATAAACCGCTGTTGTAACTGATACTGCGCTCCAACACTGCATCATATTGCTGCCATGCTTCCGGCTTTTCCAAGTCAAAACTAATCGCACGGTCATCGAGGCGGTCATAGTCAATACCGCGCTTCTCCATTGCGCCAAAGATCCATTTCTCTTCAACGCGCACTCGTGAATAAAGGACACCGATTTTTAATCGTCGCTGCATAATGTCACCAAACCGACGATAGACGATTGACCATAGACCATCAATTGTCCATGGTCAATCGTCCACCGTCTATTCTCCCCAATCTTCCTGTTCCATCGGCGCGAGTTGCACGGCAGCAGGTTCGATCGAGGTCACTTCCAGATCCACACCGCAATCGGAGCAGACGATGATCTCACCGGCTTCGGTTCCAGCAACCAACTCGATCTGGGCTTCACATTCGGGACAAGTAACTGTAGACATGATTTATTCTCCTTTGATTTTTGAAATTTGATTTTTGACCGATTGGAAACTCGTGCCGCCAACCGTATTTCTTTTGTTGATCGATTCAAGCGGATCGAACACTTGATACACATCCGCCTCAAACACCGGACTAATTGCCTGATACGCTTCGAGGGGCAGTTCCTCCATCCGAACCTTGCCCTCCCCCGCCGCACGGACAACTCTCCCCGCCAGCGAGTGCGCTTCTCTGAACGGCACACCTTTCTCCACGAGATAATCTGCCAAATCCGTCGCCATCATCGTCGAGTCGATCGCGCTTCGCATTCGTTCCGGCTTGACCGTGATCGTCCGCAACGCAGCCGCCATGACGGGCAATATCGAAAGCAGCGTATCCGTCGCAGCAAAGACGGGCGCTTTGTCTTCCTGCAAATCTTTGTCGTAGGTTGAGGGCAACCCCTTGAGCGTGGACATCAATCCCGTCAGCAAGCCGATCATCGTGCCTGCTTTGCCACGAGTCAGTTCAAAGACATCGGGGTTCTTTTTCTGCGGCATCAGGCTCGAACCTGTAGAAAAAGCGTCCGAAAGTTCAAAGAAACCGAACTCAGCCGTGGTGTACAAAACGATTTGTTCCGCAAGTTTGCTCAAGTGAACCGCTGCCATCGAACAGACGAATAAATACTCTGCCGCGAAATCCCGGTCAGAGACAGCATCGAGGCTGTTCTGCGAAACTTCTGCGAATCCGAGGCTTTTTGCCAACGCATCACGGTCGAGCGCAAAGGGAGCACCCGCCAGTGCGCCACTTCCCAACGGCAGGACGGATACGCGTTTAGTCAAGTCATTCAAGCGTTCCACATCACGTTTCAACGCCCAGTAATGACTCAACCACCAATGTCCCAGCAGAATCGGCTGTGCTCTTTGCAAATGGGTGTACCCCGGCATGATGGTCTCGCCTGCAAGTTCAGCTTGCTCCACCAATGCAGATTGCAGATTGAGGAATGCTGAATGGAGTTCTGGAATCGCTTGCAACATCCATAATCTGAAATCTGTGGCGACCTGATCGTTGCGGCTTCGTCCCGTGTGGAGTTTGCCAGCGGCAGCGCCGATGAGTTCGCTCAGCCGTCTTTCAACCGCGGTGTGAATGTCTTCATCGGAAGGTTGGAAGATAAACTCACCCGAAGCGAATTCTTTTCGGACGGTATCCAGTCCGTTTGAGATCGAGGCGTGTTCTTCATCCGAAAGAATGCCTGCGTTATGAATCGCCGCCGCCCAGGCAATGCTTCCATCCACATCCTGAAGCGCCATGCGTTGATCGACAGGCAGCGAGGCATTGAGCGCCCATGCGAGGTCATTTAGTTTTTGGGAAAAGCGTCCACCCCAGAGGGTCATGTGATCTCCTTTCCGTCATTGCGAGTGCGCTCTTGTTCTTTGCCCGAAGCAATCTCCAACTCAATCATGAGATTGCTTCGTCGGGAAGAGCACCCTCCTCGCAATGACATTAATCGCGTTTGAACTTCGAATAATCTGGCTTGGGCATATCGAGACCGGAAACGGGCAGACCGTTGAGCGCGCGGACTTTCATGCTGAGACCGTAAAGGCGAATGAAACCTTCGGCATGACTCTGGTCATAGACATCTTCCTGACCAAAGGTGGCGAAATCTTCGCGATAAAGGCTGAACTTGGATTTGCGTCCGGCACTGATGATGTTGCCCTTGTAAAGTTTGAGGCGCACCGTACCAGTGACCGGTCCCTGTGTGGAATTGACGAAAGCATCCAACGCTTCGCGCAGCGGGGTGAACCACAAACCGTTGTAGGTCAATTCAGCATATTTGACAGCGATCATCTGCTTGTAATGCATGGTTTCGCGGTCGAGGATGAGCGACTCAAGTTCACGGTGAGCATAAAGAAGGATCGTGCCGCCGGGAGTTTCATACACGCCATGTGACTTCATGCCGACAAGGCGATTCTCCACAAGGTCCACGCGACCGATGCCGTGATTGCCGCCGATGGCGTTGAGCGTGGAAACGATCTTGGCAGGCGACATCTTCTCGCCATTGACCGCCACCGGATTGCCGCTCTCGAATTCGATCTCAACATATTCGCCCTGTTCAGGTGCATTCTCCGGTGAAGTGGACATTTGATACATGATCTCTTCCGGTTCGTTCCACGGGTCTTCGAGCAAACCGCCTTCATGCGAAAGATGCCAAAGATTGGAATCACGCGAGTAAATGGATTTGATGGTGGCAGTTACAGGTACGTTGAATTCGGCAGCATAATCAAGCGCATCTTCGCGGGAGCGGATGTTCCACTCGCGCCAGGGAGCTATGATCGTCAAGCGTGGGTCGAGCGCCATCACAGTCAACTCAAAACGAACCTGATCATTTCCCTTGCCAGTGGCGCCATGCGCGATCGCATCCGCGCCGGTTTGATGTGCCACTTCAACAAGATGTTTTGCAATAAGAGGACGGGCAACCGATGTGCCCAATAAATACTTGTGTTCATAAACCGCCCCCGCCTTGAGCATCGGAAAAAGATACTCGCTGACAAACTCTTCTTTCATGTCGTGAATCACAAATTCACTTGCGCCGCTCTTCAATGCTTTCTGTTCCAACCCCGCCAGGTCTTCATCGCCCTGCCCCACATCGGCACAGAAACAAACGACCTCACAACCGTAGTTCTCTTTCAACCACGGCACGATCACAGATGTATCCAACCCTCCCGAATAGGCTAATACAACTTTCTTGACACTAGGTTTTGACTTTGGACTCATTCTTACTCCTTGAATTTGGAAAATAAAAACAGCCCTCCGAGAAGGAGGGCTGTTTTGGATTGACCTGTGACGATGTGTGTTTAGTTCACATGTGCGCTCGTGCCGTCAAAACCAAAATCTCCCAACCTTCTTTGGGAAGTGGGCTTGGTACGACGGGTACGAGGCAAAGCGAACAGGGTAAACATTTCGCGCAATTCTACTACCGATGCCAAATGAGTCAATGGTTTTGAAAGACCAATATAAAAAAAGTACCCAAATGGGTAATTGAACATATTCATCCCTGTTAGCCCAAAGTAGAAATGTCACCCGTTATCCAAGATAGAAATGTCCCCGCCCCGCGGGGCGGGGACATTTGCGTGGTTTTTGAAAGCACCGAATTTGCGCCAGGGATGGTCAGGAGC
>JBEBCV010000215.1:0-3716 GCA_041157505.1 Chloroflexota bacterium
GGTGCCTGCTTCTACTTAACAGAACTGTTTCAACACTTCAATTGGATTCCCATCCGCATCCCGTATGGTGATCTCCAATGGCATTTGCCCAGGCAGGGAGTGAGTGGCACACCCAAAGCATGGGTCATAGGCACGGAACGCCATCTCCACCATGTTGAGCAAACCCTCATTGACGACGCCATTTTTAATGAGATTCTCCGCTGCCTTCTTCGTGGACATTTGAATTGGGGCATAGTTGTTGGTGGTGCCAACGATGAGATTCGCTTGGGTCACACGCCCCAGTTCATCGGTCCAGTAGTGATGCGTGAGAGTTCCACGCGGCGCTTCGACGGTGCCAACTCCTTCAGTGGGTATTGCAGTCGGTTTGGTGTGAACATCCGGCGATGTGATTTCCGGGTCGTTAACCAGTTCCACCCAGCGTTCGGCGGCGTAAAGTAATTCGATCAGGCGCGCCCAGTGGATGGCAAGGCGTTGATGCACAGGTTTGCCGCCCAGCGTTTTATAGAAGCGGTCGTATTCTTCCTGTGCGAGTGGGGTCGCCATGCCATCTGCTGCGTTGAGTCTTGAGAGCGGAGTTGCCATGTACACACCCGAATCGTTGCCATCTACAAAGCCTTTCCAACCGACGTTTTTGAGATACGGGAACTTGAGATAGGTCCACGGCTCGACGTGCTCGGCGATGTGATGCATGTATTCGTTCGGCGCGTATTTGACAAACTCTTTGCCGTTCGGGTCCACGACTCGAACCTTGCCATCGTTGAAGTTGACCTTGTTGTTTGCATCCACCATACCCATTGAATAGGTATGATGGGTGTACACATCCCCGAGGATGAGGTCTACATACGTTTTGTTGCTGAGCACGATGTCATTGAATAGTTTCAGACTGAACTGCGCAAAATCCACCGCCCAATGTCCCATCTCTTCGATCTCTTGGCGTTGTTCTTTAGTGATGCCCTTGGTCATGCCTCCGGGAATGGACGTGCATGGATGCACTTTACGCCCGCCGATCATCTCAACCACTACATGACCATATCTGCGCATCTGAATGACCTTGCCTCCGATCTCCAACCCAACCTTGTGGATCACACCGAGGATGTTGCGTTCGGCAACAGGTGCATCGGGTCCCATCACAAAGTCCGGTCCGCCGAGGGCATAGAAGTGGGTGGTATGGTCAGTACAGTAGAACGCGGAGTAGAGTAATTCACGCAGCATCTTTGCTGTGCGCGGCGGATCAACGTGATAGACCGCATCCGCTGCCTTGGCTGCTGCCATGTGATGTGCTTCAGGACATACGCCGCAAATACGATTGGTGATAAGCGGCATCTCTTCGATGGGGCGACCCACGACAAAACGCTCGAACCCGCGCAGTTCAGGAATCTGAAAATACGAGTTGGCAACGTTGCCGTTATCGTCTAGAAATATCTCGATCTTGCCGTGACCTTCGAGCCGGGTAACAGGGTCGATGGATATGCGTTGGGTCATGGAAACTCCTTCGTGAAGAGTGAAACCTGAATTTTGTTGCTCAGGTTTCACTCTTCATTCTTAACGTTACACTTTCTCCAACGGTGAAGCATCATCATGCAATTCCTTCACAAAATGGGCACGTGCTTCCACTTCCTCCATTTTGAGGGAGGCATACTGCGAGGCTTCCTGCATGATCTTCTTCACAAGCTTGGGCGGAAGTTTATTGAGGCTTTCCTGGGTGTATCCATGTTCTTTTAGATATTCGGCAATGAGAGCCTTTTCCAGTACTGCGTTGGGGTCTTCCGTGGGTTCAATATCATTGATCGGTTTGGTGTTCATCTTTACCTTCTTTCTTCTCTCATCTTTCTATCGGCACGATAAACTATTTCACATTCATTTATCACTACTTACTTTCCATGCTTCTTTACTTGCTCTGAGCAGTGACCCAGCCAGGTTGAAACGATAGACCTGCCCGGTGGGGTCGGGGATGCCGTCTAAAATCCGTTCGATCTCTTCCGGTTCTTTCGCATCAATGACCGATGCAAAGGCGGTGATGAGCCGGGCACCATAATCCAGTACACCTTGAGCTGGTCCATAACAGCCAATGCATTGTGCTCCTGCATTCGGACAACGTGCGCTGCATCCGCTGCTCGTAGCGGGACCGTTGCATGGAATGCCCTGCTCAAGCAGACAAAGGTCCGGATCTGCTGGTGCAATATCTTGAATGCGCTTGAACTCGCGGATCATTTTTACATTTCTTGCGCGCGGACATTCATCGCATACTGTTGATGTGCCAATGCCGATGGTCGAGCCTTTTGGCGGGAGAGTGATCAGCCCATGCAGTGAGTCAATGACGATATCGAGCACTGCCGCGATCTGATGACTCTCCGGCGGGCAGCCTGGCATGTAGTAATCCACATCCACTACCTGGTCGAGCGGACGTAGAACCTTTTCAAGTTTCGGAATATGCAATTCGCCTTCGGGTACATCGAACGAGACGCGCGGATATATTTCATGCGGATTGTCTGTGGTGATGGTATTGAACGCGGTATGAACGATCTCCCCAACCGGGCTGAGGTTTGCCAGACCGGGAATGCAGCCTTCGCAGGCACAAGATCCGAATGCGACCATGATCTTTGATTTCTGCCGCAGTAATTTGGCAATGTGTTCATTCTCATCATTGCGGATTCCGCCATTGAACAATGTCAGCAAGATCGAGCCGTCTTCCATTGCTTCCACATCTTTGTACTTTGCATCCATGGCGACGGGCCAGAAGACCACCTCGAAGTTCTTATCCACTTCAAGGATCTTTTCGTGTGTGTTCAATACTGCGATCTCACAACCGCCGCAAGAGGCTGCCCAGTACATGGCGAATTTGGGTTTGATGTGAGTCATGCGGGCACCTCCTCTTTCGGATCATGGACGATGGACGGCTGACCATGGTCTGCGGTCTGTGGTTCATTGTCTGCTTGTCCCCAATGTAACGGACCCAACTTCCGTATCTCTTCCACAAATGCGGTCGTCTCTGCGGCGAACTTTGCACCTTCAGCAGCGCTTGCCCAAACCAACTTGACTCGTTCGGGTTCGATGCCCAGTCCCGCGAGAACGCGTTTGAGTAAAAGATAACGGCGCAGTGCTTTGTAATTCTGCTCGATGTAGTGACACTCTCCGGGATGACAGCCGGTGATCATCACGCCGTCTGCGCCTTCTGAAAGGGCACGCAGCACAAAGGTCGGGTCGAGGCGACCGGAGCACATCAAGCGGATCAACCTCACATTCGGCGCGTATTTCATGCGAGCCGTACCGGCCAAGTCCGCGGCGCGATAGCTGCACCAGTTACAGGTGAAGCCGATGATGGTGGGTTCGAAGGTTGTATCGGTCATAAGTTCTCCGTTTTCGTCATTGCGAGGAGCGTTCGTTGCGACGAAGCAATCTCTTACTTAAGTCATGAGATTGCTTCTGGCGGAAGAGCACCGCCCTCGCAATGACGAGTTACGTATTATGTATCACGCATTAGCAAGCACCTCAAGATTCTTCAGCAACAACCCATCGATCTGTGCCAAGACCTGCTCGTTGCTGAACCCTGTTCCGGTAATTGCACCTGCCGGGCATGCCGCTACACAGGTGCCGCATCCCTGACACAATGCCGGGTTGATCTCGGTGACCTGATCGTCTTCGATGAAGGCAATGGCATTGTACGGACACAGCCCATTGCAGATCTTGCAACCCGAACATTTCGCTTTGTCCACACT
>JBEBCV010000216.1:0-4869 GCA_041157505.1 Chloroflexota bacterium
ATTTTGAGATCACTGAACCTGCCAGCAGGTTCAAAAGTAGGCGTGCCATTGTTCTGCTGTTCGGTGGTCTTCAATGCCATCTGTCAGGCGGGTTTCTCGCCCCGTTTTATAGACTCAAATCTAGATGATTACAACATCGCTCTTGAAGATATTCGCAGAAAGCGAAATGACCTTGTGGCAATGGTTGTAGTTCACATGTTCGGCAATCCATGTGACATGGATGCAATCTTAGATGTTACCGGCAACCTGCACGTGATCGAAGACTGCGCCCAATCTATGTATAGTTCATATAAAGGAAGACAGACGGGCTCGCTTTCTACTGCTTCGTTCTTCTCGTTTCGCTGCGGCAAATACATTTCAGCGGGTGAGGGGAGTGCGATCCTTTGTCGGGATGAGGAATTGTATCGAAGGGTGGAGCAGGTGGTGGCTTCGTTTGAAACGTGGTCTTCATCTAAAATGATCGTGAATGCTTTATCCACATTTGTCAAAGCTACGTTATATAACCGCCCTTGGTATGGGCTGATCGGTCATCCGATTGGGATGCGGCTCGACAAAAAATTAAATTTGACTGCCAAAGATGGGTTTGAAACTAGGCAGATCGCACCTTCACATCTTGCACTAATTGAAGCACGTCTTGCTGATTTTGAAAAACGGATCGACGTACAACGGAAGCATGCCAGACTTTTACAGAGTTTACTCACTCCGGGCATTCTCTCTCTCCCAATCAACGCCTCAGGAAACGCATTTCAGTTTGCTCTGCGCTTCGAATCGTCTGCACAACGGGATGCAATGTCGACCTACTTGTTTGAGCATGGCATTGATACAGCCAAATACCTCGATACCATCGCGGATGAAGCACGGGCGGACTATGGCTATAAAGGCGATTGCCCCAACGCAGAACAACTTGCAAAAACGACATTGTTGGTACCTATTCATTACACTTTAAGTACACGTGATATTGAACATGCTGCGAATGTCATCAATGCCTTTTTCTGCAAGATTTGAAGATGGAGACCGTAATGAGCGGATGGATAATGCGGACGAGAAAGAAACTTCTAAAACTAATTGCTAAGCAGATACCCGGTTGTAATGTGCGTGTGCATTTATTGCGTATGTGCGGTTATGAGATCGGTGAGAAAGTTTACATTGGCGAAGACCTTCTCATCATTGATGATTTGGATGACAGTCAACTCACACTGAAAATAGGAGATCGTTCCGCTGTTTCGCCGCGTGTTACTTTCGTGATGCACTCTCAACCCAATGACTCACGAACAGTTCCCTACGTGAACTCGCACAAGGGACCTATCACGATTGGCGCCGATGCGTGGATCGGCACAGGGGCGGTCATCCTGCCAAATATCAATGTTGGTGAAGGAGCGGTTGTTGGGGCAAACTCCGTTGTCACTCGGGATGTGCCGCCTTACACCATTGTAGGAGGTGTGCCAGCGCATCATATCAAGAATGTGGATGTCCCTTGGGAACATTGATGAGTTGTAAATAAGGAGGCGTACCATGAACACCCGCTGTACTCACTGCCTGATGCCGGAAACATATCCAGGCATCACTTTTGATGAAGAAGGTGTGTGTAATCATTGTCGTGAGTATGTCAAGCCTGAACCATTGGGAGTAGATGAGTTTTTGCAGAAAGTCCATTCAAGAGAGGGGAAGGATTTTGACTGTGTATTAGGAATCAGCGGCGGCAAAGACAGTAGTTATGTCGCTTATCTAACAAAAAAGTTAGGGCTGTGTGCTTTGGCTGTTTCATATGACTTCCCATTTATGGTGGATTTGGCGCGGGATAATATCAAAACCGTTTGCGGAAAATTGGGAATCGAATTGCTTGTCGTTAAATCACGAAACAATTTTGAGTACGGTTTGATGCACAATCACCTCATGTCTCTTGCTGCGACAGGGACAACATGGGGACAATGCATGTTCTGTCACTATGGTATTGAAGCGGTTCTCTATGAGACAGCAAAAAGCCGCGGTATTCCATTCATTCTTAGTGGAGTGACTCATAGCGAAACATGGTGGAACCCTGGCAGTCGTTTAGGTCTTCTTGCGAAGCGTTTGAAAAAACTTCCTCTTGCGGAACAGATCCGATTTGGGGTTTATCAATCGAAAGCATATCTAGGTTTGGTGGATCAGCGCCTTCAATTCCCGTTGTCGGGTAACCATCCACTTAATGCGTATGGCCATGCGAGTGCCCCTGTTGATGGTCCAGAGACGATCCGCGTGTTTGACTATATCGATTGGGATCAAGAGTTGATCGAAAGGACGTTGCGAGAAGAGACGGGTTGGCAAAAACCGTCCAAGGATTTGAGCTGGCGGTATGACTGCATTCTCGAACCGTTGTTGGATTACACCTTTAAGAAGGAATTCGGCATTTCATCGGCTGGGCTTTACATTTGCGGATTAATCCGTGCTGGGAAGGTTACCCGTGAAGAAGCGTTGAAAATGATCGCGACAAATGAAGATCAAGCATGTTTGGATGCGAACCTGAAATCTGTTTTGGAGTTCCTGAACATTCCATTGAGCTCACAGCAAAAGTTCTTTGAACCTGCTCCAGAAAGGAGCTGATATGACCGTTCTGCTAAGCAATGGACGAAACAAGTTGAATGATGCCATGCGCATTATCCTCAAAACCTTCTTACGAGAAGAGGATTATGTTCGAGGAATTTTCATCAAACCCAATATTGTTTTCCCGGTCAAGCCGGAGAGTGGAGAAATCACCCGACCGGAAATTGTTCGATCCTTGGTCTTTGCATTGCGGGAACATCATCCTGATGTGGATATTGTTCTTGGTGAAGGTGTGGCGGTGGGATGTGACCCGCAGGAGAACTTCAATGTTTCTGGTTATACAAGTTTGGCACAAGAGTTAAATATTCCTTTGGTTGATCTGCATGAAGCGGAACGTCTCACGGTCCCCTGGAAATTTGGGAAACTCCAATTACCGTCTCTTGCGTTTGACCATACATATATTAATCTGCCCATTCTCAAGCAAAGTAGCGCTTGTGTGATTTCAGGCGCATTGAAGAACCAAAAGGGGTTGGTAGCTCCCAATATGAAGAAGCACTTTCACCGCATGGGGTTGCATGAACAGGTGGCTGAACTGAATATGGTGGTTAAACCATCTCTGACAATTTTGGATTGCAGTCATTTCTTTGGTCGCAATGTGCTTGTCTCTGGCAATAACTGCGGGGAGATCGATGCAACCGCCTGTCAATTGCTTGAGATCGAAGAACCAGAGCATGTGCATTTCGCGAGAAATGAAAAGTTGTTTGAGGTGGGGTATCCCATTATTGGTGATGCGCTCAACATTAAGCGGATCGCCGCCCGTCCCGTTGTGAAGGAATTCAAACGGATGGGACGATTACGCTTGTGGTCCAACCCGCAGGCTTGCACAATGTGCCGATATCTTTTTCAGGAGATCCGGCAAAATGCTCTAAAAACGCAAAACTTTCGGGCTGGTATGAAGCTGTTCGGGTACACCATGAAAGGTGCGGAAGTAGTTATGGGTTCCAACCCCCAATGGCGTAAAGAATATCAAAATGTGATTTGTATTGGGGTTTGCACACGAGACGTTGCAAGGGAAGGTGGTTACTTATACATCCCTGGCTGCCCACCGACGGTGGATGATCTGTATGAAAACCTTCCATAATGCGTGAGATCGAGAAAGCGAGTGATTATGCATTCGTTGCAAATACAACCTTCAGACCCACGGTGGATGGATTTCATCACAACTTGTCCTGATGCCAATATCTTCCATCACCCCGCGTGGATGGATTTGATGTCTGATTGTTATGGTTACAAGCCGCATGTACTTGTGGTGTTGAATGAGCACGACGAGCTCTCGGCGGGGATTCCGTTCATGGATGTGACCCGCCCGTTCTCAAGCCTGAAGCGAGTGTCACTTCCATTCTCTGATTATTGCAATCCGCTTTATCGCGATGAATCCTCACATCAGGCATTGACCATGAGTCTGGTTCAGATGTTTACTAAAGACCATGTTAAACGGATCGAAGTTCGCTGGCGTTTGCCGGAACACGAACCGATACAACGCATAACCGATTTTGTGTTGCACACGATTCGCCTCAACCCGGACATAAATGTAGTCTCCAAAAACTTCAAACGTACGCATTGGCAGAATATTCACACAGCAGAAGATCGCGGCGTGAAAGTGGAGTTTGGTGATGAGTTGAAGCATGTACGCGCTTTTTATGATTTGCAACTTGAAACTCGCAAACGGCATGGTGTGCCAGCACAACCGTGGAAGTATTTTGAACTACTTTGGCATTACGTAATTTCCAAAGGTATGGGGTTTATTTTGCTGGCGAAAAAAGATGATGAAGTGATCGCAGGCATGGTGTATCTTGGTTGGGGTAATACGCTCATTGCAAAATATGCTGCTTCGCGAGAAGATCATTTCAACTTGCGTCCAAATAACCTGTTGTTTTGGGAGGGTATCTGTTGGGGATGTCGAAATGGATTTACTGTGTTTGATATGGGGCGCACTGAGATCGCAAACACAGGACTGCGAACATTCAAATCGCGTTGGGGGGCTGTTGAAGAACCTCTTGTGTATTCTGTCATCAGTGGCAAGCCTATTCAACATTCCAAAGGCAGACTCGAACGCGCCATGCATTCCATCATTCAGCATTCACCATTGTGGCTCTGTCGACTCTCGGGTGAACTCCTTTACAGGTATGTTGGATGAACGCAAACCTTTGGTCGCAAAATCACCCCCTCAATTTTTGGCACTGTCATCCAGACCCACCCGATGAGATCTGGCAAAACGCTATTGAAGTTTCTCTTCCCATACTAGGATTGGACTCTTCTTCTGTAACATTGGATTCTTTTCTTGAGTTA
>JBEBCV010000217.1:0-3540 GCA_041157505.1 Chloroflexota bacterium
CGCAATCAATCACGTGAGCCCGGCTCACCCAAGTCGTTGATGTGGGAAGACATCCGTGAAGTACGCCGGAAATATGACGAGCTGCTCACAGCCTAAAGTTGCAGCACACAACCTATCAAGCCTGAAAGCCGTATCAAAAGGATACGGCTTTTATTAATTGTCATTGCAACGGCTATAGTGTAAACTCCCTTATTCAACGGTAATAATGTTCACACTCACGATCATCAGCTTCATCCTCTTCATCACAACGATGGTTAACATCGGGGTCACCTATATTGCCTGGAAGCGGAAGAACAACCAGAGCAATCTTTATTTTGCGTTGGGAATGATGGGGATCTCACTTTGGTCGCTTGCGTCAGCATTTGACTACTCTGCAACTCAATTATCCACCAAGATATTTTTCGCCAAGTTGGAATCCATTGGGTATCACAGCGCTTTTGCATTGTTCGCGGTCTTTTCGATGTACTACGCAGGGACCGACCGTTGGCTGAAGTGGAAATGGGTCCGCTTCCTGCTGTTTTTCATCCCTGGCTCCAATATTTTATTGACGCTCACCAATGAACTTCACGGTTGGATCTGGTCTGGATTCACACAAAAAGCTCTTAACGTGGTCGATTTCGAATATTGGGTTGCATTCAACTGGGTGGTCATTACCGGTTATGCACTGCTTATCTTCATTTTTATTAATTCATGGATCGCCTTTCGAAAAGGATCTGATTTTATAAGAAGACAAGTCCGTGTTTTTATGTTCGCGCTCCTTTTTCCCATCGCGTTCAACCTTCTTTATCGGCTTGGGGCTTGGGGCATCAAAGGCATAGACTGGACATCTGTCACATTTTCGATCACAAGCCTATTGTTCTTATATGCTTTGTATGGGTTGCATTTTCTTGATATTGTCCCCATTGCTCGCGGACAGTTGGTCAGCAGCATGGTGGATGGCATGATCGTGGTGGATACACAAAATCGCATCATTGACATCAATCCCGCTGCCGAGCGAATCCTTGGAGTTCAGTCTACTTCATTGATCGGCAAAGATTTAGGGGAAATCAAGCCGCTCTCAAATACCATGACAACAGGTATGCCCACACGGGAATTCAGATTGGAATTTGAACATGGTGAAACCCAAAAGGGCTACTTCGAAGCTACATTCTCCCCGCTGCATGATGAAAAAGGCAAGAAGACGATCGGTCAATTGATCCTCTTTCGCGATATCACAGAACGAAAAGAGAACGAACTGCGCCTTTTGAAATTCAATCAAGCCGTGGAAAAAAGCCCGGTATCCATTGTTATTACCGACCCGCAGGGGAACATCACTTATGTCAATCCGCACTTTACTGCTACAACAGGCTATTCGTACGACGATGCTATTGGGAATAATCCGCGCATTTTAAAATCTGGTCTCACCCCGGCTGAGACCTATCAGGATATGTGGCAAACCATCCTGGGGAGAAAAACCTGGCGCGGCGAGTTCCTGAACCGTAAAAAGAATGGAGAACTATATTGGGAAGATGCCATTACATCCCCCATCATGGACCCGGACGGGAATATTGTCAGTTTACTGATGGTGAAAGTGGAGATCACTGAACGTAAAAAGATCGAGCAGGAACTTCAAGCCAGTGAGGAACGGTTCCGTACCCTTGTCACTTCTGCTCCCGATGCGGTCTTTGGTGTAGACCATAATGGCAGGATCGTTTTCGCAAATCTCCAGGCCTCAAGTTTATTAGGGTACGGGGAGAATGAACTCCTTAATCTGCCCATTGAAACCATTGTGCCAGACCACTTAAGAGAGAAACATGTGAGCCATCGCGCTATGTATGCTGCAAAACCATATACACGATCCATGGGCGCTGGCATGAACCTGGTCGCAAAGCGAAAAGATGGGAGCGCTCTGCCTGTTGATATCAACCTTAGCTATTTTGCAATCAAGGATGACTCATTCGTCATCGCTTTTATGCGAGATATCACAGAACGTCGGCGCTTCGAAATGGACCGGGAAGTGTTGATCTACGACCTGCAAAAACGCAACATCGAGTCTGAATCTCTGCGCGAAACGACGGCGATAGTTACATCGGCCGTCAATTTCTCTGAAGCGATACAGCTCATTATGAACCAGCTTAAACGCGTGATCGCCTACGACAGCGCTTCGGTCTGGATATATGAAGGCAAGACCGCCCACATGATCGGTGGAGATGGCGTCCCAGACCTGACAGAGGAGGAAAAACGTTACACCATCAGCCCTGCAGACCCCGATTACCCCTTGATCGCCGAGGGATATCCATATGTATTAAGTCAGGATATTCAAATTAACTATCCTGTTTTCAGGCAGCCTCCCATCAATTACATCCATAGTTGGATGGCAGTTCCGCTAAAAGTGCAGGGAAGAATCACCGGCTTCATTTCATTGGATGGTCGCAGGATCGGGCAGTTCACTCATGCCGATGCCCAACTCGCGTTGAATTATGCCGATCAGGTCTCCATCGCGCTGGAAAAGATCCAGTTAATATCCAACCTTAAGGATGAACTGGATCAGGGTCAAAATCTGATCCAAAAATTAGATGCAGCGAACGCCAATCTGGCGATCGAGGTTGAAGAACGCAAACAGGCAGAAGCACAACTTCAAAATGCCAACATCCAGTTAAAACAACAGGTCGAGGAAATCCAACTGCTGCAAACCAATATGCGTGAACTGGCGATCCGCGATTCACTGACAGGGCTGCATAACCGTCACTTTTTGCATGAAGCCCTGGCACATGAACTCGCTCGCGCAAAACGAGAAAAATATTTTGTCAGTTTCTTATTGGTGGATATTGACCACTTCAAGAAGGTCAATGACACCTTTGGGCATGCCACCGGGGATGTGGTTTTGAAAACCATAGCCCGCCAATTTCAAGAATTCACCCGCGATGGCGATATTCTCGTCCGCTATGGTGGCGAAGAATTTTTATTGGTGCTACCCAATCGTTCCAAAGCCGTTGCCACACAGATCGCGGAGAGATTGAGAATGGCTGTTCAACACCTCAACATTGAAGACAATGGCAGCTACCTTGCCATCACAATTTCCTGCGGCATTTCCGAATTTCCTACAGATAGCAACAAGGAAACTCAAGTACTTGCTCTTGCAGACAAAGCCCTCTATGCCGCTAAAAATGGCGGACGAAATCAAGTCGTAAGCTGGTTAGACACTGAGCATGATACCAACCATAAACCATGATGCTCACATCCAATTCCGGATAGGCTTGGTATAATTCGCGCCTACGAAATTAGGAGCACGCATGAAATATCATATCTGGACCGAAGGCTGCCAAATGAACGTCGCCGACTCACAGCGGGTCGGCTCATCGTTGGAGCACCTCGGCTATTCCCTTACAGAAAACCCCGAAGAAGCCGACGTTATCGTTTTAAATACTTGTGTCGTCCGCCAATCTGCCGAAGACAAAGCCATGGGGCGTGTCACCTCGCTCTCTCCTCTTAAAAAGAAAAACCCCAATCTTGTTATCAACTTAATGGGCTGCATGGTGGGCGTGCGTGGCGCGGAGAAAT
>JBEBCV010000218.1:0-6725 GCA_041157505.1 Chloroflexota bacterium
AATCAACATCACCTGACTCGGCAGGAACATGGTCGAGAGCAGGATGAAGAAAAGCATGTTCGAGCCTGGGAATTTTTTCTTGCCAAAGCCATAGCCAGTGAGTGAACTAATGGCGAGTACCAGCACCACGGTCAAGAGAGAGACGGCGATGCTATTGACCACCCAACGCCACACGGGCCAGGGTCCGTCGAAGAGGCGAGTCCAGTTTTCGAGAGTCGGATTTGTGGGGATGAACTCCGGCGGGACTGCCATGGTTACAGTTTGCAGTTTGAACGAGCCGGTGATCATCCAATACATCGGCATAAGGAAAGTTACTGCTGCGATAATGAGGAAGAGAAGTCCCATCCAACGGGCAAACTTGCTCATGAGTTGGTTGTAGGTCTCAAAATCCATGGCTCGGCGTTTCTTTGAATTAGACATCGGTATCCCTCCAAAGCCTGAGTTGGATGAATGTGAAAAACAGGATGATGATAAGCAATACCACGCCAATCGCAGAAGCTTTGCCGTATTTTGCGTTGATGAAAGCGGTTTGGAAGATCAGGAAGACGAGCGAGTTGCTGGTGTTGTAAGGTCCACCGTTGGTGAGCATGTAGATCACTTCCCACAACTGAAAGACCTGGATGGTCTGAGTGGCGAGTACAAAGAGGATGACGGGGCGCATCAAAGGCATGCGAACAAAAAAAGTTTTCTGCAGACCGTTTGCGCCATCCACAGTAGCTGCGTCCATGATGTCTTGCGGAATGCTTGCCAACCCTGCCAGAAAAAGGATGATGGGCTGCCCGACGGTAAAGGTCAACACCACTGCACAGACTGCCCAAAAACTCAATGGCGCCGTTGCCAGCCATGTTTTCGGGTCAATACCGAAGATGCCGAGAATGAAATTCAGTAATCCGTATGTGGGGTTGAAGATCCACAGCCAAACAACGGAGAGCACCACACCGCCCGCCACGCCGGGGATGTAGAACGCGCCGCGAAAGAAGGATTGCGCCTTCATTCCAAGTGGGTCGATCAACAACACCAACACCATGGAGATGATCACGGTTGCAGGGACAATGACCAGTGTGTATTTGATGGTGTTAAGCAAGGTCTTAATGAAAACGGGGTCTTTGAATAGTTGGACGTATTGCGCAAAGCCCACGAACTTTCTTGCACTGATATCAAAAGAGGATTGATATAAGGACAGCCCAATGGCGAACAGGAGGGGGAGAAGCATGAATACGATGAAGGCAATGTACCCAGGGGCAATAAAAAGGTAGCCTGTCCACCCTTTTCTTATTTCATGAGCAAGCGTTTTGAATTTTGTCACAAAGACATTCTCCTGTTCTCGATTTGGGTATCGAAGGGGCAGGCTGTTAAAGCCTGCCCCTTGAAATCAATTGGAGATGTACGGCTTATGGCTGAGGGCATTCGGCGATGATGCCGTCTGCACGGGCAACGAAATCGTCTAATACAGCCTGAATGTCTGCATTATCCTGCCAGAACGCCTGGCGCGCTTCTGCCCATGCACCGCGGACATCGGTGTAGTTGCAGGGAACGCCGTTCACAAAGTAGGGATCGTAGGAACCAAACTTGCGTGCAGCTTCGAGTGGAGCGGCAACAGCCGGGTCTTCGCTGGAGAAGTTCGCATCAGAACGGACCGGGATCTTGCCCCAACCCACAGCGATCTGGGAGGCAATTTCGGGGCGCTGCATGTACTGGACCAGATCATAAATGGCTTGAAGTTTGTCAGGATCGCTCTGCTTGAACACGCCCCACACATCCGGGTTGGACATGCCGACCGGAGTGACAGGAGCGGCAGGGTTGTTGGGGAACTGAACGAACATGTAATAGAAGGGCTGGATCGTGCCTTCGCCAACAGCCTTCTTGGTGATGCTGTCGTACCAGTTACCCTGTCCGAGCACGGCTACTTGCTGGTTCAGCCAGTAGGGATCGGTGGTGTCGTCAATCAAACCAGCTGCACCGGGGACCATCAACCCTTCATCGTAAATGGTGTGGAGGAAAGTGAATGCTTCCACACATTCGGGGCTGTTGACCGTATATTGCTTGGCATCTTGATCAAAGAATTTGCAATCCGGGAAACCGGCGAGCCACTGGTTGGTAGCGGAATCCATGGATGGGCTGCCCGCAAAAAATGCCGTACAGTAAACGCTATTGGCAGGGTCGTTGATGGCTTTGCAGGCTGTCATGAACTCTTCAGTGGTCCAGGAATAATCAGGGGCTTGCGGCAGCAGGTCAGCTTTACCGGCTTTTTCGAAAAGGGACTTGTTTACGATCATGTTCCAATAGCCGCCGCTGGCCGGGATGCTCCAAACCATATCGCCAGATTTTGAACCGGCAAAAACCGCTGGATCATAAGCTGCAAGGTCTGCATCGGTCAGCGCAGGTCCGAGATCTTCCATCAAACCGGCATCAAAATATTTCTTGACGCGGAACTTGGTATCAAAATACACATCCGGCGGGGTGCCGGCTGCAACAGCGGTATCAATGAACAATGTGGTGCCGCTGGCATCATATCCCTTGACTGAGAAGTCGATGGTGACATTCGGGTGCTCAGCTTTGTAGTCTTCAAAAACCTTGTTGTACCAATCTGTCCAAAGTTCACCGCTTTCATTCATGGCAGCGCCCTCACTGCCAAATGCCCAGTAGGTGATGGTGATCTCTTTAGCAGGTGCTGTGGCGGCTTCAGTCGCAGCGGAAGTTTCAGTGGCGGCGGGTTCCTCAGGGGCGGGTGTGGCAGTTGCCTGCGGTTGACAGGCGGCGAGCAAAAGGCTCAAAATCACAGTTACAACAAACAGAAACGAGGCTTTCTTCATGTTTTACTCCTTTGAGAATGAAGGTGATAGTACTTACCTTGCGAGAAGCGGTTTGAAAATAACTGCCGAAAAACCTCCTTTCGGGTTGCTTTTAGTTTGACTGAAGGTGGGAAGGGGGCTAAAATAAGAGCAAGATAGCAACCTAGATGATGTCAGATATCAGACATCTTATATTTATCGACATTATACAAACTTGGGACTGGCTTGTCAACGGGAATTTTTGTTCACCTAAAATGACAAGGAATTACCAGTTGATGACCTGAATTTTTGGAGAATTTCATGAAGCAATCACTACGAGCCCCCGCCCTATACACATCCATTAGAGACTACATCAAGGAGTACATTCTTGAGCATGATCTAAAGCCGGGCGATTCGCTTCCTCCTGAGGGACAATTGGTCGAGGAACTTGGAGTCGGTCGCAGCTCGGTCCGTGAAGCAGTTAAATCATTGCAATCTGTGGGAATTGTGGATGTACGTCAGGGGAACGGGCTATATGTCCGTGAATTGAATTTTGACCCCATGCTTGAAACTTTCCTGTTCGGGATGAAATTCGATCCGCGCACTCTGGCTGAATTGCTTCAGATCCGCATTTGGTTGGAAGTGGCGGTAATAGGCGATGCTGTTGAACACATCACGCCGAAAGAAGTAAAAAAACTCGAAGACCTGCTTGTCACCTGGGAACAACGTGTGCGGGCAGGTGAGGAGTACTCAGACTTGGATGAGACCTTTCATGAGATCATCTATGGTGTTCTTGACAACCAATCCCTGATGAAATTATTCTCGGTCTTTTGGGTATCCTTCACCAGTCTTGAAAACGAAATAACGCGTGACGCCAACCCTGAAAAAGTGATTGAATTCCATCATTCCATTGTGGATGCGATCAAAACTAAAGATTCAAGTCTGGTTCGCAGGCAGTTGCTTCAACATTTTGATGACATCAAAGAACGCATAGATCGATATATCAAATCTTTTGATCTTGTAAAATAAGAACTGAACAGTTTGACTTTAGGATAGCCAAACTTAATGTTTGGCTATCCTTTTATTTTTAAAAATTTCAAAAATCATAAAGCGTGTTATTTGGTCGCTCTTCATGGCGAGAGGCAATAATTGATTTTCAAAGTTGTGTCGAGTGATTTGTTGGTGAAACTAGGTATGAAAACAATAATAATTGGTCAAAAAAGCGACCGCTCAAGCGGTCGCTTTTTTAGTAAAGGGTTGGATCACTTCTACGATGCTCCTGCGATGCAGGGCAAGTTCAATGCCCAGCATTAGGAGTCCCATTGCCAATAGGAACGGTGTTTGCATGAATATCCCGGATGGAAAACCGGCGATCAGCAAATACATGTGTGTGATGAACGGGACCAAAAAGACCAACGTCGGGGCGGAAGTCAGATAGAAGCGCGGTTTCAGGCTGAAGATGAAAAGAAGCGCGCAAGTCAGCAGGATCGCCACCGTCAACCAGTGATAATCGAAAGGGATGTGGAACGAGATCAAATAGTTGGTTCCCAAAACACCAACCAGCCCGACCAGTAAAGCCATCGGTGCGGAAAGATACTTGCCAACCCAGTCTGTGCGGCGCGCCAGAAGCCGGTGCCCAAGTGAGAAGAAAAGCACCACCCAGAACCACGCCCAAAAATTTGCGTAAGGCACTCCAAAATAATGATTCGCTGTTAATGGGGGTCCCCAATCCCAAAATCCAAAGCGGATCGCTACCGCATCCATTGCAAGGTCAATATTGATCGCGAGTAAGCCATCCAACACGGGGCGCGTCCAATAAGGCAGGCTGCTGGCATCGGAAAATTCCATTGCACTGTAAATAATGCAGCCCCAGCCGACCCCAATGCATAATGGGACATCCAGAACCATTACCCAAAACTGTCCATAGGTATAAGCATGCAGCTGGCGGATCGTGGCGATTTCCAGCAAAATACCGAATGCCACGCCGAAGAACAATCGCAGCAGGTTGGCAGGACGATGATTCCATGCATGCCGGATGCATATCGCCAATTGGATATAAATAATAAGTTCAAAGATTGTGAAGTAGATGTTTGGCATGTCATTCCTTTTGAAAATGATCTATCAACGGACGGACACCGTCTCGCTGATCACCTGTCCTATGCGTTGAAGCGCTTCGTCGCTTTCAGGGATGATGCCGCTAAATGCCTGGAAGTCGTGGTTCATATTTTTCCACACATCCAACTTTACGTTCGCTCCCTTCGATTGCGCCTTCTCGGCAAAATCACGGATCATGTCGTATAAAATTTCGGCATCGCCCGCTTGAATGTAAATGGGAGGCAGCCCACACAGGTCCGCATGGAACGGAGATACGAGTGGATGCTCTGGAGATTCATTCTTGCAAAACCATTCTGCCCATTGGAGAGTCATGCGCTTCTCCACCCAATCGTATGGCTCATTCCCCTTCAGGCTGTCGCCCGAGTTCCCAACATCCGTCCACGGTGCGATGCAAATTCCGAGCGCGGGAAGAGGCGATTTTGAATCTCGCAATGCCAGCAAAAGAGCCAGAGTCAAATTCCCGCCCGCTGAATCTCCGCATACAACAAGCCGCTCCGGTTTGATACCTGTCTCCAGCAGCCAGCGATAAGCGGCAAGCGCGTCTTCCAATTGCGCGGGGAATGGGTGCTCAGGGATAAGCCGATAATCCAGCGCGAAGGTTTTTGAATTTGCCGCCAGTGTTACCAGGGCGATCAAATTCTCATGAGCTTTGGAATAAAACGCATAACCACCGCCATGCAAATACAGCATTGTGACATCCTGCGCCCCGGACTTGGGGGTGAACCAGTGTCCTTTGATCGGTGTGGTGACTGGTTCAATATTGGTTTGCGCAACAGCAGCCGAAGCCATGACCAAAGCATCTTCGTATTCACGCCCATCGGAAATATTGGGCATATCGAAGGCGATCATGGATTGCATCTTCGCGAAGTGAGTGGACACTTCGAACATCCAGTTCCACTTTGGCAGCCGCGGACCTTTGACCAGCCTGCGAATCGACACATAGATCAACGACCAATACAGATTGAACAGGCTTTGAAGCCGGTAGATCCATTTACCGTGCAGGGTAAATGGCATTGCATTAAAGTTCTTATTCATTTTCCTCCACCAAAAAATTACGTATACATTTTTCTTCGTTCCCAAGTTGGAAGCATGAGAAATATGTAGTTTTATACACTGTGATGGCTTTCACTTATAATAGCTGAAGTATACCCAACATGAATCGACTCTCAGAATTTTTCACCCAACGCATCAAACGCGGACTTGTCCGCAGACTGACTCTCCTCAAAGTTGCATCGGTTGCGCGAGAGGTGGCGCGAAAAGAACCTCAACCAAACGGTGCACCGATCGTCTTTTTCAAAGCCTCCACCGGCATTGATGACCTTTCATGGAACAGCGGCTTTCATTTGTTGACCACATGGGCGTTGCGCCTGCAGGGCATCCCTGTGGCGTATTTTGCCTGTAACTCAGGTTTGAGTAAGTGTGTACTTGGTACCAACCGTGATCACCCGCAAAGAGAGATGCCTTGTAGATCTTGTGTGATGCAGTCGAAGGCGTTGTACACAGATGTTAAAGGTCAAAAGTCGAAGGTCGACTGGTTTGATTTTCAACGTGACCCCGAGCTTGAAAAAGCAATTCGCGATCTGAACATCACTGAATTATCACGTTTCACGTTTCGCGATCTTCCGCTCGGTGAATTGTGCCTGCCTGCATTACGTTGGATTCTTCGCATCCATCACTTGAACGATGATGAAAACACACGCTATCTTTTGCGTGAATATATTTTGTCCGCGTGGAATGTGGCGCAGAAGTTTTCGAAATTTCTCGATGAAACCAATCCGCGCCTAGTGGTTGTTTTCAATGGACAGTTCTACCCCGAAGCGACGGCGCGTTACCTCGCCA
>JBEBCV010000219.1:0-2929 GCA_041157505.1 Chloroflexota bacterium
CTCTGTGGGGATGTGGGCTATGGCAAAACGGAAGTCGCTTTGCGTGCTGCTTTCAAGGCGGTGATGAGCGGTAAGCAAGTAGCTGTCCTCGTGCCGACTACGGTGTTGGCACAACAGCATTTTGAAACCTTTTCTCAACGCCTCGCTGCTTTTCCGGTCAAAGTGGAAATGCTATCTCGTTTCCGCACACCACGGGAGCAGACCGAGATTTTGCACCAGCTTTCCATTGGCGAAGTGGACATCATCATCGGCACGCATCGCCTGATTTCTTCTGACGTTGTGTTCAAAGATTTGGGTTTGGTGGTCATTGATGAAGAACAACGTTTTGGCGTGACTCACAAAGAACATCTCAAGAAACTCCGTACCGAAGTGGATGTGTTGACGCTCACTGCCACGCCGATTCCTCGTACGCTCTATATGGCGTTGACCGGCGTTCGCGACATTTCTAACCTCAATACACCACCGGAAGAACGCTTGCCGATCATTACCCATGTTGGACCGTACTCGCCGCGTTTGGTGCGTCAAGCCATTTTGCGCGAGTTGGAACGCGGCGGACAGATCTTCTTCGTCCACAATCGCGTGCAGACCATTGATGCGATGAAAGCCCATCTTGACCAGCTTGTCCCTGAAGCACGCGTGGATATTGGGCATGGGCAAATGCCGGAAGGTCAACTTTCAGCGGTCATGCACCGATTTAGCAACCACGAGATCGACATTTTGCTATCAACAACCATCATCGAATCAGGCTTGGATATTCCCAATGCCAACACCCTTATCGTAGACCGTGCCGACACATTCGGCTTGGCGCAACTTTATCAACTACGCGGACGTGTGGGGCGTGGTGCAATGCGGGCATATGCCTATTTCTTCCGCCACAAGAAACTCACACCAACCTTGGAAGGCCAGCAGCGCTTGGAAGTGATCGCGGAAAATACCCAGCTTGGCGCGGGGTATTCCATTGCCATGCGCGACCTTGAGATTCGTGGTGCGGGTGAATTGTTGGGAACGCGTCAACATGGGTTCATCCAATCAGTAGGCTTTCACCTTTATACAAGGATGCTCGCCGATGCGGTGAGACGCCTGCGCCGTATCGCTTCAGAAGTGTACAAGGTTGATACCGAAAAATTCGATACAGCCTTTTCAACATTCAATTTACCGCTCTCCATTCCGGTTAATGTGGATTTGCCATTGGCGGTTGGTATCCCAGCCAATTACATTCCCGACCAAGACCTGCGCTTGCGCTTATATCGTCGCATCGCGGACTTGCGTGATGAAACCGAACTCGATGCGCTTGGTTCCGAGTTCCGCGATCGTTTCGGTCAACTGCCAGAGATGGTGCAAAATCTCTTCTACCAAATTCGAGTCAAGTTACGTGCTGAGGATGTGGGCCTCACGGGGGTAAGCTGGGAATCGGGGCAGATCCTGCTCAAGTATCCCGCACCCGCTGAAGGCGCGGAACCGAAGCGTTTGCCTGATCTGTCGAATGGCGTGAGAGGCGGCAAAGGTCAATACTGGGTCACGCTCACAAAGGAAGAAGTCTGGACCGCAAAGTTATTGGATGTACTAGTCCAATTGGGTGATGGAAGATAGACCCCCTTAATATGTTATAAGCAACAAACTTACAAATAATTAGCGAGATGGAGAAATCATGAAGAGAAGAATTTTGATGTTGTTTGTTGTTTTGACTGTCTTAATAGCTGCTTGTGGTGGACAGCCCCCTGCACAAGATATAGATGAGATCGTGCAAGCGACCTTTCAAGCATTGACGGCTCAAGCTCCTGCTGCGACACCAGTCATTCCGTCAACAGGTGGTATTTCGGGTAAATTGTCGTATCCATCACAAGGTATTCTACCGTTATTGGTGGTTGCATTCAGTGTGGATACAGAAAATTATTACTGGGTGCAGACCGCACAAGACCAATCTACTTATCAAATGGATGGTTTGCCGCCAGGTGCTTATCATGTTGTGGCATATACACTGCCTGACGGGAAACTTGCAGGTCGGTACGACCAGTTTTATCTTTGTGGGCTCCATCAAGGCTGCACTGACTCGAATTGGGTGGATGTGCAAGTTCAAGCTGGAGCGATCACTACCGATGTCGACCCGGGCAATTGGTACACCGGTCCGGAAAACTATCCGCCCATGCCTGGGTTTGATGTTGCACAAACAAGCGGCAGTGGAATCTATTTTGCTCCCATGCCTGCAAGTGGCGGCATCGCCGGGCAATTAAGTTATCCATCCAGTGGAATTCCGCCCATGATGGTGGTTGCTTACGAAGTAGGCAGCCAAAATTATCATTATGTTCTAACGTTTCCTGACACATCCACCTATCAGATCGATGACCTTCCGCCTGGCACGTACTACGTGGTGGCGTATACTCAAGGCGATTTAAACCTCCCTGGTGGTTATTCTCAAGCTGTCCCTTGCGGACTTCTCGCCACCTGCACCGACCATAGCTTGATCCCGGTTGAAGTGAAAAGCGGGGAGGTTACTCAAGGAATTAACCCCGGTGACTTTTACGCTCCAGATGGGACATTCCCCGCTGCTCCGGCTCCATAACAAACCGATGCTTGATACGGCTTTCTGAAAAATTTTCGCCCCGAGAGTTTTTGCTCCCGGGGCGATGTTGTTTCAAGACTTAATATCCACTATTGATAAGAACTGCAATCCAGATCTTCTTTCAACCCTTGAATCGTATTGTCTCGTTCCTGTGAAGCAGGCGCGGACTCTGCAAGACGGTCCATGGCGCTGCATAAGCTGGGCTCCAATCCAGAAGTAACGCGCTTCGCAAATTTGGTCATTTCTTTAACCTCTTCCCATTCGCCAGTATGACCTAATCCCTCAATGAACGGAATGTATTCAAACCCGTTGTCTGGGCGTTCCCCTGCGGCTTTGGCTTCATTCCACAAGCGGACAATTTCATCCCAT
>JBEBCV010000220.1:0-2590 GCA_041157505.1 Chloroflexota bacterium
TTGAGGGCTTTGTGGGCAGTCTGAAGTGCTTCGCGTCTGTATTCGGGTTCTCGGATGACATTCAATACATTGAACAAAGATGCGCTGTCTGCTCCACCTTCGCCAACGGCCTGCATGACACCTTCGTTGTGTTCTCTTGTGCGATTAAAAGGATCAAACACATGAGCCTTCACTCCAATTTTTCCTAAAAATTCTACGGCGTTGTCAAATTTTCCGCCCCCGATGTCGATATGGGTAGTATCTGGTTTCCAACCCATCTTTTTGGAAATTATGGTATAGGCTTCGGGAAGTTTACTTTTGTTGATGCTGGTTGCGGCAGAGGAAAACTCTTGCGCATCTTCAACAAGAAAATGTTTGAAACTTTTCATCAATATATTTATGCAGAATGGTTGACTGCCGTGGGGTAAGGAGCATACTATGGGCATGAACAAGACTATCGCAATGAAATGGGTCAAGGCTCTTCGCTCTGGCAAGTACAAACAGGGTGTGGGATATCTCTGCCAAGTCAACAGCAAGGGCAAGAAGCACTGCTGCTTGGGTGTTCTGACCGAGATGTATCAGGCCGAGCAGAAGGCTAAGAAGAAGAAAGTTATTCCCAACAAAGTCTCCTGCGTGTATGTTGAAGACTCTACTGCAACATCTGGGTTGAAACTACTTGAAGTCGTGAAGTACGGCGGTGGTGAGTATGCTGCCGAGGGACTTCCCGTTGCCGTCAGGCGTTGGGCTGGCATTGAGGGCAGGCTTGGGGAGTTGTTTGATGTTGGGCTTGATGGCGTCGGCGTCTACGAAAGCCTGTCTCGTATGAACGATGAGGGCCACTCGTTCAAGAAGATTGCCAACTTCATCGAAAAGAACTACGAGAATCTTTGATGCCTGACTACCAACCCATAGATTACCGTCTACGCTGTCATACCAAGCGCACCGATCTCCCTGCGGATGTTCTGCGGGACATTGGTGAGGCGTATGCGGAGATTGAGCGGTTGCGCGAAGAACTGCGTGAATGCGAAAACCTACTTGACGAATATCGAAGAGTTGAAATGGACAGAGATAGATGGGACTTTTTAAGAGAGGACACCAATGAGTAAGAAGAAGACCCTCTCCAAGAAGAAGAACACCGTCCGCGACAGGAATCAGCGGATGTTCTCCAGTCTGAAGTTCCCTGTCCCTGACCTGTTTGAGATGCACATCCGATTCGACCGCTGGAAGCAGACCGAAACTTGCCGTTGGGCAGACCCCGTCAAGATGTTTGCCCATTTCAAGGGTCAGCGCAAGTTGAGAAGCATCGTCTCTGGTGAGGAGGATTTCGATGACGGTTCGCACTGCGTGTTTTTCCGTGGTTCGCGGCGTGAACTGACCGCCATCGCGTCCAGGTTCCGCGACTCTCCGTTCCGGATCGCAGAAATCAGCGTCAGTATCTACAACGAAGAATGAAACACAAGAATTCAAAAACTTGACATTCCTACCCTGCTACGTCACCACACTAAAAAGAAAGAGACATCAATGAGTAAGAAGATGACTAAAGAGCGTTGGCTTGAACTCATGCAGCCTTTTGATGGCAATGAGGATGTCATGCTTACCGCAGAGGAACTGAACGAGGGATGGCATTGGTGCGAGGAGTGGGACGGCCTGCTTATCCATGTGGATGACGATGAGTTTGTCTCATGCACCTGTGGCTTCATGGAGAAGTTCCGCACACCCGAACGCATCAAGGCAATGCAGGACAGGATTGCCAAGTGGAAGGGACCACAGGACGCGATGCAGCGCCTTGCTGACTTGGATGAAGAATTGGGACTGAATTAAAATGAGTATCATTAAATCTACAATTTACGGACAAGGCCAAAAGTTTTCACAGTCTACCTATCAAGGTTCTACTTACCTTGAGGCCACTTATACCAATCAAATTAATTTTGATTCCAACTTTAATATTACAAATTCAATAAAACCCTCATTGTATGGTTCGACTGTAAACAATTATCCTGAAGTCGATAAGCCATTCTTTATGGGATCGTTTGATGGCTTTTGGATTCACAAGATCTACAATGATGGACACCTTGTAATGACCATACAGGGCGTGGATCAGGATATGTTTATTCCGATTCAACACGACAGGGTTGAAAGTGTTGCAATGGAGACAGTAACCAATGAGGTTATTCCGTGCCCGGATTGCCCAGTGCGCCCTCCTATTCCAGCACCCGGTACTGGCATTCTGATTGGTGTTGCGGCTGTCTGCGCCTTCACTAGATCTCGTCTAAATAAAACGTGAATAGCAGCGGAATACCATATTCAATACCTTTATGGGCTTTTATAGCAGTTGTTTGCTTACCAATTATTGGAGCAATATTTGCTGAAATATTAATATGGTGGAAAAATAAAAATAGGTATTGACCGGGCATTAGCTCAGCTTGGTAGAGCGCCTGCTTTGGGAGCAGGAGGCCGAAAGTTCAAGTCTTTCATGCCCGACTAAATAATAAGATGAATAATAAAAATGAATTTGCAGAAAAATTTGTTCCTAAAACCAAAGAACAAATTTTAGAAGAAAATGAAAAAAAAGAATTTTTAAGGCGTTATGAAATTTTTAAAAAACAAAACC
>JBEBCV010000221.1:0-4725 GCA_041157505.1 Chloroflexota bacterium
TCTTGGATTATCTCGGCTTCGTTACATGTTTTGTGTTCGCCTTGAATGTGGGCGAATTTTTTATTGGTATCGATGCTCTCGGAGAAAATTTTGGGAATGGCATTCCCTATCTTGGCATCACTGTGCTTGGGTATTTCCTGGGTATGCTGGATGAATATTTCCCGGCAAAGAACAAGAATGCAGAAAGCAGCCTCAAGACCGTCAGCAAGTGGGTGATGTTGGGCGGCTTCATTCTTTTCCTCTGGCAGGTCAATGCGCTCAATGGGTTGCTCTATTTCTTTGGCAAACTGGCACAGCCATCGGGTCTGCTGGCGGTGGCGGGGGTGGTCATCTTTGGTGCTTCAATATGGTCCATGAGCCGACCCAATGTGGCACAAGCCATGAACGTCAAGACCGGGCATGAACAGATCATCAACGGCTGGTTATTCCTTTCGCCGAACTTACTTGGTTTCCTCATCTTCTTTGCCGGTCCACTGCTGCTTTCGTTCTATTTCTCGTTCACCGATTCAGACGCCATCCGCACGCCCAATTGGGTTGGCTTCGAAAATTATGCCAAGATCCTCAATATCAAATTTGTCACCCTCGATGCGCCCGATCAACTTGCCCGTGATGTCGTGGATATCAAGGTCTATGATGAAGTGGGGCGCTTTACCTATGGAAACACAGGAATCCTATTTGCAGCGGAAGATAAATTCTTCTGGCTCGCGCTTCGCAACACCCTAACCTTTGTGCTGTTCGCTGTTCCTTTGAGTGTGCTTCCCGCCCTGTTACTTTCGAACATCCTTAATAGCAAATTACCCGGCATGAAGTTCTATCGTGCCGTGTACTTCATGCCCAGCATTGCAGCTGTTGTGGGTATCTCCCTCGTTTGGCAGTGGCTGTACAACGCGACCATCGGTTACATCAACTATTTCATCACACTCGGCATTGAGTTTTGGAATAACCTGTTCAACGTTGCCATAGTGGACCCAAAGATCCAATGGGTTTCGGATGAGAACACTGCGCTCTTTGCCATCATCATCATTGCCGCCTGGCAGACGATGGGTTTCAACACCGTGCTCTTCCTCGCTGGCTTGCAGAACATCCCCGGCGAGTTGTACGAAGCCGCCACCGTGGATGGTGCCGGAGCCTGGGACAAGTTCTGGGGCATCACCATTCCCATGCTTGCTCCTACAACTTTTTATGTAGTGTCCACCACCACCATTCAAGCCATGCAAGTCTTTGAGCAGGTCTTCATCCTCATGAACCCGCCGGAAGGACCGAACAACTCGACCATCACATTGGTCTTGTACTTGTATCGTTCCGGTTTCCAAAACTTCCAACAGGGTTATGCCTCTGCCATTGCGTGGGTGCTCTTTATTGTCATCTTTGGTCTGACGTTGATCCAATTCCAGCGCCAGCGCCGCTCCAGCATTTACGAAAGCTAAGAGGAGATCAACATGAATATGAAATCGTATCGCCTCGTTCGTTTCCTGAATAACTTCGGTGTGTACTTCGTACTGACGTTCTTTGCGTTCGTTATGTTGTTCCCCTTCTTCTACATGCTCTCCACCTCATTCAAGATCCCCGCTGATACCTTCCGCTACCCGCCGCGCATGTTGCCGCGTGACCCGGTCACGATACAAGTGGAAGGCTATGAAGAACCACTTCCGCTTTACTTCGTGGAAGTGGATGGCGTCCGCAAAGAATACGCGCTTGCCAAAAGCAACATCAAAGTTGGGATCTATGCCCCCGCTGAAGATCAAACCAATACCGTTGAACGTTTCCTCAGCGAGGTTAAACCGACCGGCGGCGTGATGAACCAGCAGAAGATCACCGTCAATGGTGAAGAGGTCAAACTGTTCGATGTGGAAGTTGATGGACAGGTCATCCCGATGATCCTCATCGAGCAGACCACCGTGGGTGAGTTCATCGACCCGCAAAGCCCTGAAGGCGAGCCGGTCTTTCAAAATGTGCGTTTGAGCGAGCCTGTCGAAAACGTCAGCTGGCATCCTGAAAATTACAAAGAAGTCATCGAGTTGAACAACCTCGGGCGCGCACTCACCAACACCACATTGGTTACGGTATTGGTGGTGCTTGGTCAGCTTGTTACATCGGTATTTGGTGGGTATGCCTTTGCCCGCTTGAAATTCCCAGGGCGCGACACGGTCTTCGTTTTTTATCTTGGCACCATCATGATCCCCTTCGTGATGCTCATCGTACCGCTTTATCAACTCATGGTGCTCATGGGCTGGACGGACCGTCTCGCCTCGCTCATCATCCCATGGATCTTCACTGCCTATGGCACCTTCCTGATGCGCCAACACTTCATCACCTTCCCCAAGGAGATCGAAGAAGCCGCATTGTTGGATGGCGCCTCGCGCTTTGCCATCCTTAAAGACATCATCATCCCCGCCTCGATCCCCGCCCTTGCCACTCAAGCGACCTTTACCTTTCTCTACGCCTGGAACTCCTTCATCTGGCCGTTGGTGATCATCAACGTGGGCAACGAAAAGAATCACGTCCTCACCCTTGCTCTCAACGTTCTTCGTGGACGTGCCTCTGATACACCCAATCTCATCCTTGCCGGTGCGGCGATCGCCATCGTCCCGCCGTTGATCGTATTCATTCTCGGTCAACGCTTCTTTGTGGAGAGTGTGGCAGGCAGCGGTGTGAAAGGATAAGTTCTACGAACAAGAAGGGACATATGAAAGAGTACGTGCTTTACAATTCCCACCTTGAAGGCAACGCTTTTCTCTGGGAAGCAGGTCCTGTGGGCGTGTTCCTCTCGCACGGATTCACCGCCACTACTGCGGAAGTACGTCTCTTTGCCAGGTGGCTGCACGAGAAAGGCTTCAGCGTAGGCGGACCTTTACTGGCAGGCCATGGCACCCGTCCCGAAGATCTGAACCGTGTCAAATGGTTGGATTGGGTCGAGAGCGGGGAAAAAGTCTACGATCAGTTATCTGCCCGCTGTCAGAAAGTTTTCCTGGGCGGGGAATCAATGGGTGCGTTGGTCGCTTTGTATCTGGCGAGCAGGCATCCTGCAGTGTGCGGTGTCATGTTGTATGCACCAGCCATCTCGTTGACCATCTCCACTGCTGATAAGATCAAGCTGTATCTCGGTTCGCCCTTCATGCCATTTGCGAAACGCGGATCGATGGATGTTTCAGACAAGTGGCAGGGGTATGACCCCGAATTGCCAACCAAAGGCATCGTTCAGACCCTGCAATTTCAAGAGGCGGTGAAACAGGTTCTGCCGAACATTCACCAACCGATCATTGTTTTTCAGGGTCGTAAGGATACGGTCGTGTCTACCAATGCAGGCGAGATAATTCTGCAAGGTGTTCGCTCAACCATGAAGGAACATCATTGGATGGAAAATTCTTCTCATCCCATGCTGATCGATGTTGAAATGGAAACGATCGCAGGAATATCTTTGAATTTTATGGAAAATGTACGTTCGCGTTGCTAGCCGCATTTCCATAAATGGAAGTTTATAATCAAACACCATGTTCAGACCCTGAAGGGAAACCTTTGGGGTCTCGCAATAATTTTTATCTTCAAGGAGAGATTCATCATGCTGCAAAAAAAGGATGGCCGCTACGAAGTGTACGGCAACCCCATTACCGAGCGTCAATCGCGCGCCGCCGATGCGTGGAAGGACATGCTCGCCAAAAAGTTCAATTACGACCCGAACGAAAAGTTCAACCTCACCGTTGAAGACCACCCCTATGGCTCTGAGATTTTCGGGCTTAAGAACATCGTCCGCGATGGCAGCGGGAAGCCCGTGGACAAAAAGAAAGGCGTGATCGTCAGCACCATTCGCATGGGCTTTGGTCACTATCGCATCGCGATGGCGGGCGTCTCTGCTGCCAAGGCAATGGGCTTCACTCCGTATTGGCTTGACCTGCTCGGCATCCCCGGCATCAGCACCGATGTGATCAACTGGTGCAATACAAACTACAGCAAATACTCGCGCATCTCACAGCGCTATCCATGGTTCGATAAATATGTTTGGGAATCGCTCACCACTGGCGAACCCACCCTGCCTGGCTTGGATCAACTCTTCAATTACATGACCAGCACCTGGCCTTGGCGCTTCCTCAAGACCGAAGTCAAAGACTTCAAGATGAGCGAACTGTTCAATAATCTTTATGGCGCGCTTCCTTCGGACATGCCCATTCTCACTTCACACATGTGGAACTGCATGGGCGCCGTCGCTGGTGGCATGACCAACGTCGTGGACATGATGTTCGATAACTGGCCAATGGCGTTCCAACTCACTGAAGGCGCCAAGCACGCGGTTCAATCTCCCTCTGGTTATTATGGCTTCCGTGTCATGCGCGGTTTCGACGACAAGGGCAAAGTCCTCAAACCGACCCCATCTGATGCACTCTTCTTCACTGGTCACCATGTGGATCATGAACTGGTCGAGAATATCGAAGCAGATTGCGATGGTCGCATGCGCCGCATGAAGGCAAAAGAACCTCGCCGCTTCTTGTTGACGATGGGTGGGGCAGGTGCACAGCGTGAACTCTTCAAAGCCATCGTGGAGCACGTCATCCCGCTCGTCAAGCAAGATAAGATCACGCTCTTCGTCAATCTCGGCGACCACAAGAACAATTGGGAATGGCTGCAGGGCGAACTCAAGGAATACAAAGACCTCATCCAAACTCACTTCACCTGGGAAGATACCCGTGAATTCACCGACAGCATCCGCAAGAAGCCCGCGCATGGACTGCA
>JBEBCV010000222.1:0-6102 GCA_041157505.1 Chloroflexota bacterium
TCAACAATACCTTTGCTGATGGAAAGTCCCAGTCCGGTACCGCTGACACTCTCCGGGCGTTGGACTCGGTAGAACTTGTCGAAGACGCGGAAAAGGTCATCGGACGGTATCCCAACTCCACGGTCCAGTATTTGGAGGCGGGCTTTTGAATCATCCATGGAAGCTACAATCTCGATCAAGGATTCTTCGGGCGAGTACTTCATGGCATTTTCCAATAGATTGACGATGACTTGTGCCATGAGCGTGAAATCCATGGATACGAGCGGGTAGTTCACTGGAATATCCACCTTGATTTGATTCTTTTCGGCTCGTTTGCCCAATTGCTCAATGGCAGTGCCGATCAGATCCTGCACATCACAGGGTTCAAGCCGAAGTTTGATCGCGCCACTTTCAATGCGGGTCATGTTCAACAAGTTTCCCACGAGCCGGTTTAGACGATCTGCTTCGCCGCGGGCATTCTCAATGAGCGTATTTCGTGTGGGTTCGTCGATCTGTACATCTTTTTCATCAAGCGCCGATAGTGCACCCGTAATGGCAACCAGAGGTGTACGTAAATCATGTGAAATAGAATTCAACAGGGTATTTTGCAATTTCTCCGCCGACTGAAGCAATTCGATCTGACGGTTCTGCTCTTCGAGATGGGCACGCTCGATGGCTTGTGCGCCCTGATTGGCAAATGCCTCCATTAATCGGCGTTGAGCAGGAGACAGATCAGAGTACGATGTCATTGGCTTGCCTACACCCAATACTCCCACCACTCCATTCGAAGTTTTAAGCGGTAAATAACGTAATTGAGCCGTGGGTAAAGTGTTGGTATGCCGCCCTGCAGGCTCAGCATGACGATAGACCCAGTCGGCAACAGCGAACTCTTCTTCGTTCAAAGTCATTCCTGTGCTCAGTGCCCGGGGTATAAGACGGTTCCCCTTGGGCAGCAACACAGTTATGGTACGGCTGAAAGTTTGTTCCAAATGCTTTTGCAGTACAGAAACGATCGCTTCAATATCGGCAGCAGATGCGAGGTCGCGACTTAGGTCATACAACTCTGCTGTCTCCGCTTCACGTTCCCTTGCAGCTTTTGCCTGTTCACTAGCCCGTGCAGTCAGTTGACTGATGACAACACCCACTAGAAATAGACCGATGAAAGTGATGATGTATTCTGTATCGGATACAGAAAAAGTAAAGACCGGATGGACAAATAGAAAATCAAAAGCAAGCACACCTAAAATGGACGCATAAATGGCAGGTCCACGTCCAAGATAAATAGCAGCGATCACTACAGTTAATAAATAGACCATCACTAAATTCGTGGCTTCTATATCTCCACCGATGAAATAACCAATCAGGGTTGCCATTACCACCAGTAGAGAGCTCCACAAATATCGCGGAAGGGTGCTGTGCACCTTCCAGGGGCTTTCATCTTCAGGAAATGAAGGACTGTCCGGACTGGCAACGACATAAACATCAATATCTTTGCTTCGATGGATCAGTTTATCTACAAACGAACCGCGCAAAAATTCCTGCCAGCGCGGGCGCAGCGGCTTCCCCGCTACGATCTTGGTGACATTGTTCTTATGAGCAATTTCAATGACCGTTTGAGAAACAGCCTCCATGGAACTGCCGGAAGATATTGTATAGGACCTTGCTCCAAGATCCTCTGCCAGTTGTAGAATATCTGCTACGCGCTCCCGATTGTCTTGCGACATGGAAGAGAATAGCGGAGTTTCTACATAAAGCGCAATCCACTCCGCTTTGAGCTCATCCGCCAAGCGTCGGGTTGTTCGTACGAGCCTTTCACTCAAAGGGCTGGGGCTGATGCAAACCAACAACCTCTCCCCTGCCGCCCAGGTGCCCTGAATGGCGCGGGTCTGCATATAGTCCCGCATTTGGTCATCCACCCGTTCCGCTGCCCGCCGTAGAGACATCTCACGCAGTGCGGTTAGATTTCCTTTGCGGAAGAATTTTTGAATTGCTCTCGCTGCCTGGTCAGGAACATAAACCTTACCCTCCTGAAGGCGCATGAGCAACTCATCAGGGGGCAGGTCAATCACCTCAATTTCAGAGGCTTCATCAATTACACGATCTGGTATGGTTTCGCGCACCGTGACGCCTGTCACCTGAGCCACGATATCATTCAAACTTTCAAGATGCTGAATATTCAGGGTGGTATACACATCGATACCTGCTGCAAGAATCTCCTGAACATCCTGGTAACGTTTGGCATGGCGTGAACCCAAGGCATTTGTATGGGCAAACTCATCCACCAGAACAAGTTGTGGATGGCGGGCAATCACACCATCCACGTCCATTTCAGGTGAAATCACATTTTGGTACTCCACCTGTTTACGAGGAAAAACCTCCAAACCTTGTACCAATTCTTCGGTTTCTGTACGGTTGTGGGTTTCGATATACCCCACAACAACATCCACACCTTGCGATCTGCGCTGATGAGCGGCTTCGAGCATGGCATAGGTCTTGCCCACACCAGCCACATATCCAAGAAATATTTTTAAGTGCCCCCGCTGGGTTTCAATTGGCTGAATTTGTTTTGAAAGCTCATTTGGGTCAGGGCGATGTTCCATTAGAAATATTGTATCCCATCGAGTGTATTAACCAACCCAAGGGAAAGCAAAAAGAATAGAACTAAACAGTCTTCCATAAAGGCAGTGTGTTCAGTTGTTTGTCAAATTTGGGTAAAGGAAAGGATGGAAAGTGTCAAGAAAAAATCAAGAAGTTCCCCATGCATGAACTTGATTTCGTCCAGAATTCTTTGAGGTATACATTGCTTTATCTGCACGGTCGATCAAAAGATCGAGAGTTTTGCAGGTGGTGTTATATTCAGCGACCCCTACACTCACGGTAATGGTAAAAACATGCCCTGAGTCTAATTCGATATACTCGGACAGATCCTCATCTTGAATCGCCTGCCGCAGCCGAGACGCAACTTCCATGGCGTAGGCGAGCGGGGTATTGGGAAGGGCGACGGCAAATTCCTCGCCACCCATGCGTCCAAGAATATCGTCAGTACGAAGTGAAGCTTTGCATGTATCTGCAGCAAGAATGAGAACAGCATCGCCAACTTTATGCCCATGACGGTCGTTGAATTGTTTAAAATCATCAATATCCAGCATGATGACAGAAAAAGGCACATTATTCGTTTCTGCTTTGGCAAATTCCTGCTCAGCAAGTTCAAAGAAACGCCGGCGATTAAGGATGCCCGTCAACGGATCGGTGTTTGCTAGTTGCTGAATCGAGTCGAACAATCGGGCATTTTCAATGGCGATTGCGGCATGAGATGCAAGCACCTCCAACAGATAAAGGTCTTCACTGTTGTACGCATTGGAATGATATGACTGTGCGGAAACCATTCCATAAATATCTCCATGCAAGATCATTGGAACCGCCAAAATGGATTGGCTCAGGTCTTCTTCAGTCGAGCCATAAAGCTCAAACTTGATGCCGCTCCTATCCATTTCTTCCACACTATTAAATAGCAGGGAACGTTTTGTTACCACGATCTCACCTGACATACCATGATCTGCAAAATACCGATTGGTGAATACGCGCTTCCCCGGATGTTCAATGGCATAAATGGGCACGATCTCATTGGTTCGCTTGTCATACCCATCAATGACAAAATCGTTGCAAGGCATTACCCGCGTAACAGTTTCGTACACCACCTGACAAACCCGTTCCATTTCCAGGCTGGCATTGATGGCGTTGACAGCAGCATGCAAAACTTTCAGACGTTCTACAAAATCGCCGACAGCTTCCTGCGCCCAAATGCGTTCCAATGCACCCGCACAATGACTAGCCAGGTCTTTCAGCAGGTCTAACTCTTCGTTTTCGTAAAAATGTTTCTTGTAACTTTGAATGGAAAGCACACCAATTGTTCGAGAACCGCTGATGACCGGTACGAATAATTGGGAAAGAGTACGTTGACCACGGTCTCCAAAAGAGCGCGATTCATCGATCTCAAAGAATTCTTCATATTGAGAAAGAAAGCCGCCTTGTTCAATGGCTTTCATCATGTTTTCGCTGGGTTTCTCGGGGGCAATATCGCGTTGGACCAAACGTTCCCCCTGAACAGTATCAATGGCTAACAATGGGCGTGGTGCACCGCCCTTCTCCGGGTCATACAAAATAAGATAAGACGCATCCCAACCCATCAGACGATCTGCTGCATCCAGGATAATAGTTGCAGCAGTTTCTGCGTCGGTTGTGGCAGCCAGATCCCTGCCTAAACTGGCAAGGATATCGATCTCGGTCTGAGCGCTCTCGCGCTTACGCGTAACTTTCATTTTTTCCTTTGCCGCACCGCCTCGTATGTCATTAATGCTGTTGCGATGGATACATTCAGCGAGTTGACCTTTCCAGCCATTGGAATTTTCACACGCAAGTCAGAGTTCTGCATCCAGAACTCGGTAAGACCTTCATCTTCGGTACCGACGGCAATGGCAAGCGGTCCCTGCATATTGACATCAGTATACATCTCTTCTGCGGATGGAGTAGCAGCGAGCACCCGCATCTTTCGGGACCTCAGCCAACTCAACGCTTCAGGCGACTTCACCTCGACAACGGGAACAGCAAAGACCGCTCCGCGGCTGGCACGAATCACATTCGGATTCCAAACATCCACGCGCGGGTCGCAGACAAGGAGAGCATCAACCTTGGCAGCGTCGGCTGTGCGGAGGATCGCCCCAAGGTTGCCCGGTTTCTCCACTGACTCTGCTACGATAACCAGGGGATTCTCCTCTGAAAGCTTCAATCCGTCCAAATTCGATGTGGGCATGGGGAACAGCCCAAGCCAGCCGTCTGGATTATCGCGATATGATATTTTTTCAAAGACTGCACGGTTGACTGTGACACTTTCGGCGTTGGGGATGGTCAGGGTGTGGCTGACAAGCTCGGGCGCAGAAAGAAGCGTCTGCGGTGTAAATCCGCAGGCTAACGCGAGAGTCAACTCATCGAAACCTTCGACGAGGATCAATCCATCTTTTTGACGTTGCTTTTTATCCTCGCGCAGTTTTACAATTTGTTTAACGCGCGGGTTTTGTAAACTAGTAATATCCATTTATTATTTATTCGAGACCAGCAAACATGCTGCTTGGTGAGATTTTGAAAGTTGTATCATGGCTGGGTCGCTCAACTTGCATGCTTCAACAGCAACCGGACACCTCGGATGAAAACGGCAGCCCGATGGAATATTAATGGGGTTAGGGGTTTCGCCTTGTAAAATGATGCGTTCGTGGCGCAAACGCGGATTCGGAACAGGGATAACCGAGATCAAAGCCTTTGTATAAGGGTGCTGAGGTTTTTCAAGGACTTCTAGCATTGTCCCTACCTCCACGATGCGACCAAGATACATTACGGCAACACGATCTGCAAAAAAACCAACAGAGCCAAGGTCGTGCGTGATGAAAATGACCGCGATCTGGCGGGAGATACGCAACTCAGCCAAAAGGTTGATGACTTCCGCACGAATGGACACATCCAACATCGAAACAGGTTCATCGGCAATGATGATCTCAGGCTCCAGAACAAGCGCTGCCGCAATGACAACACGTTGACGCTGACCGCCAGAAAGTTCATGTGGGTATCGGCTTAGGTACACTTCGGCAGGCTTCAGACCTGCATCTTCCATGGCTTTCTTCACCCGTTCTCCGCGCTCTTGTTGAGATGCTCCAATACCGTGTACGACCAATGGTTCGGTAACGATCTCTTCAATGGTTTGAGTGGGGTTTAAAGATTCATATGGGTCTTGAAATACCATTTGGATCTTTCGCCGCAGGTCTTTGCGTTGATGGTCATTAAGATGGGTTATATCCTTCTCTTCAAAAATGACCGATCCATCGGTAGGGTCTTCCAACCCCATTAACAACAAGCCAAGAGTAGATTTACCGCATCCGCTTTCACCAACCAAAGCAATAACTTCGCTGCGGCGCAAGGTCAGGTTCACGCCATCCACTGCATGAATATGTTTCGTCTCGCGGGAAAAAAGGGTTGGACGCCCAGCCTCAAAATATTTTTTCAGCCCACGGATCTCTAAAAACTTTTCGGTGCTTGTACTCTTCATTTTGAAGCCTCAACGAGGTGACAGCTAAC
>JBEBCV010000223.1:0-3749 GCA_041157505.1 Chloroflexota bacterium
AAGAATGCCGCACCTAATAACCCAGTAATACTGGGCAATATCCACATCAAAGCCGAACTTCCAAAAGACTTGATGCGCGCATCGTTCGGATTCTCCGGCTCGTATAAGACCGTCACTTCATCCCCTACCTCATGAGACTGCGGATTACTACCTTCATTCAATTGAACCGTACGGCGTTTTCCATCCCTCGCCTTGAACTCAACAACTGGATAATAGTAGTAACTCACGTTATCCGTCTCTGCATCGACATAACTCTGCTTCACCACATCCACCACAACACCAGGCACACTTTCTTCCCTCCCAAGTTTTTTCAAAATGGATATGGTCGAGATCCCTGCCACCAACAACATTACAACGGCAACGCCTGTAAAAATGCGCACGATCAATTTTTCAGCAGATGCACCATCCACCTGCTGAGTTTCCTTCATCATCTTTTCAAGTTCAGGGTCATTGAACTCTGCATCCAACGAAGAATTCAACATCGCTTCCAGCTTGCGGCGATCTCCTTCATCCGGAACATCCTCGATCTTTTCATATTGCACACCATTGACTTCAAAAGACACAGGAAGATCATCTTCCCAATTGATCGAATATTTTTTCTTTGCCATTCATACCTCCAAGCGAAAAATTCTATCAGGTCATCCAATGCTCAACATCCCCTAAATGTCTGACATGCTAACAAATCTCTATATTGACTAGACAAATTTACATGGATACAATAGCGCCCATTCACAGGTGACAATGACCATCTATAAATTTTCTGTCCAACAAAAAAACATAGACCCACGTAACGAGAGTTACAAACGAGGTGCTCACGCGCTTGGATTCCACCAACTTCAACGGGTGGAATGTCAGGACCTCTACTTCATCGAGGGCCAACTGTCGCAGGAAGAATTGCAGCAGTTGGCTCTCAAACTTTTAAGCGACCCTGTCACCCAAACCGTTATATGGGATGAATTGCCCGCGCCTCACACTCCGCCCACGCCTGATTCCGTTATTCTGGAAGTTTCCCTCCGCCCTGGCGTGACCGACCCCGTCGCCGCCGAAATCGTTCGCGCTGCACACGAGATCGGGCTCAACGGCGTCCATCGTGCCGCCACAGGTCAACGCTTCACCCTCACAGGCTTGGAGGAATCTCAAATACCGCTGCTGGTGAATCAATTACTAGCCAACAACGTCATCCAACACTGGAAGCTCGGCAGCATCGAACCATCCTTCCCCGAAGAAATCGAATCAAGCGGACAGGTCGAAACCATCGCCATCCGCAACCTGAGTGATGACAAACTCCTCGCCCTCTCCAAAGACCGCCGGGCCGCCTTGGACTTGGCAGAGATGCAAGCCATCCGCACATATTGCCAAAAAGAAAACCGCGACTTGACCGACGTTGAATTCGAAACAATTGCCCAAACGTGGAGTGAGCATTGCGTTCATAAAACTTTCAAAGCTAATATCGATATTCGATACTCGAACGACGAATCTCGAATATCGAATATCGATTCCCTAATCAAAACCTACTTGAAATCTGCAACCGATAAAATTGCCGCTCCCTGGGTCATCTCCGCCTTCGTCGACAACGCCGGCATCATTGACTTTGACGACGAATTTGAAATCTCCTTCAAAGCCGAAACGCACAACCACCCATCCGCTATTGAACCCTTCGGTGGAGCGAACACGGGCGTCGGCGGTGTCATCCGCGACATTCTCGGTGTCTCTGCAAAACCGATCGCCAACACCGATGTACTTTGCTTTGGTAAACAAAATGTCTCCTTTGATGAACTGCCCGAAGGCGTGCTCCACCCCAAACGCATCATGAGCGGAGTGGTAGCAGGCGTGCAGGATTACGGCAATAAGATCGGCATTCCCACCGTCAATGGCGCGATCCTATTTGATGAAGGTTATGCTGCCAATCCTTTAGTCTTTTGCGGATGTGTCGGCATCGCACCAAAGGGACTGCATCGAAAAACTCCGCAAGTCGGTGACCGAGTCATCGTCCTTGGCGGGCGTACGGGACGTGACGGCTTGCGCGGCGCGACCTTCTCTTCCATGACCATGGATGCGCAAACGGGCGAAGTCGCTGGCGCCTCGGTTCAGATCGGTGACCCAATCGTCGAAAAAGGGCTCATCGACGTCATCACCTGCGCGAGAGATCTGCGCTTGTACAACGACATCACGGATTGTGGTGCAGGCGGCTTATCCTCTGCGGTTGGAGAAATGGCATCCACAATTGGTTGTGACGTTGAACTGAATAAAGTCAAACTCAAATATCCTGGTCTCGCCCCGTGGGAGATCTGGCTCTCTGAAGCCCAAGAACGAATGGTCTTAGCCGTTGCGCCCGAAAACATCTCTGCCCTGCAAGAACTCTGTGACACTTTCGATACCGAACTCACCGACATCGGCGAAATCACAGGCAAGCATCGTCTCGTCGTCCGCTATAACGGCAATCCCGTCGTGGATATGGAAAACGAATTCTTGCATGAGGGCTTTCCGCAAAGGCAGTTGAAGGCAGTAATTAGAGAACAGAGAATAGTGAATAGCAAAGAAATTCCACAACTCTCTTCTGAACTAATCTCTAGTCATCTACTCTCTCTCTTGTCTCACCCTAACATCGCCAGCAAATCATCCGTCATCCGCATCTACGATCACGAAATTCAAGGCGGCACAGTCGTCAAGCCGCTCACAGGCGTTGAAGCAGACGCTCCTTCCGACGCGACAGTTCTGAAGCCGATCGGCACGAAGGGCATGACAGGCATTGTCCTCTCGAACGGCATCAATCCTGAATACGGCAAACGCGACGCCTATCACATGGCATTCGCAGTCATCGATGAAGCCATTCGCAACGCCGTCGCCGTTGGCGCTGACCCCGAGCGCATTGCCATTCTCGATAACTTTTGTTGGGGCGACCCGAAACGTCCCGAAACCTTAGGCTCACTCGTTGAAGCAGCCCGCGGCTGTCATGATGCGGCGCTCTTGTTCCGCACTCCCTTCATCAGCGGCAAAGACTCGCTCAACAACGAATATCTCGGCACCGACGGTCAACGTCACGCCATCCCGCCCACGCTGCTCGTCTCCGCGCTCGGCATCATGGACGACATCACCAAAGCCGTCACAATGGATTTGAAAGAAGCGGGCAATACAATTTATCTCGTCGGCGATTTTGCACCTGTATTCGGCGGCTCACACTTTGACACAACAATAGACGAATCCATTCCACAAGTTTCAGAGATCACGCCCCAAGTTTATAAGGCTTTGCATAATGCAATCAACGCAGGTCTCGTCCGTTCCGCACATGATCTGTCCGAAGGCGGATTGGCTGTCGCTGCCACGGAAATGTGCATTGGCGGGCGTTTGGGGCTGGATATAAACCCGCCTCTCACTACCCGCGACCTGTTTGGCGAGACGACGGGCTGTTTGCTCGTTGAAGTTTCTTCCACGGACATCGCCCCCTTCAAAGAGACCTTGAAAGACCTACCATTCAAAAAACTCGGGCACGTCATCACTGAACCAGTTCTCAAACTCAACGACACAACCATGAGCGTTGAAAACCTGACCCAAGCATTCAACACTCCGATATAAATTATGAAACCACAAGCCCTTATTATTCAAGCCCACGGCACTAACCGCGACTACGACGTCGCCGAAGCATTGTCTCTCGCTGGTGCAGACCCACGCCCTGTTCCGCTCAACGACCTCCGTGCTGGCAAAAAACATTTCGCTGGTTATCAACTGCTCGTCGTCGCAGGCGGATTTTC
>JBEBCV010000224.1:0-3390 GCA_041157505.1 Chloroflexota bacterium
TTTGGTATCTTCCAGCGAGCGGCGAATTGACTCACCGAGGCTGGTTGAAGAGGTAACGACCATTAAATCTGCAGGCATTGGTTAAAGTGTATCACTTCTATTATGCGCATGCAAGGCGACCTATGGGTGGTTTCCCTAACATTTCGGTAACTTTTCTGGACAATTTTAGGGTTTTTACTTCCCCGTTTGGTAATCACCAGTGATATCTTTGATTCCCAAAAGCGCCATCAACACTTCTGGTGGAATATCTGCCTCGGGCAGGTCTACTTTGTATAGCTGTTCATTCTCGGCTCGGTCACGCAAGTTCTTCCAAAGTACGGCTCGTTCTTCACCATCCACGACAAGGTCGTTCAAGGTTTTTGCATTGAGCAGATATTCGCCCGTGGAATACAAAAAGGTCAGCCGCTTCCATTTGTCTGTTTTGATGGGTTCTTTAAGTTTTTCCAACCCGCCTAATTGCATTTTGAAATACTCTTCTTTCGCTCTTGGATGATTTGACTCATCTTTGAGTAATTCACCCCTCGTGGTCAACTCATGCCCACGGACCTGAGCGATATATTCGACTTGTCCGCTTCTTTCTCCGAAGGAAGCTGGTTGATAGAAAGCGAGATAATCCACGCTGACAACTTTTGGTGCGCTCTTCAAAGGGATGCGATACCAGCCGAGTAAACGCGCTATTTCCATGTCGCGCGGTGTGGGGAGCAGGCAGACCAGGATCAAATCTGTGGGTTTGAGCATGGCTTAATTATAATGGCAGGATTATGTTTACCATTACCTCTCCGTACGAACGCATCACAGCATGGACCGATATTTTTATGGGCGCATTGGCTGGTTTAATTGCGTATCAACTCTCGCAGATTTCCGGGTTCAAATATTCCGTATGGATGTGGGTATTTGCCTTGCTGGCATTTTCCTCCATTCTTGGCGCGATCGCTCATGGATATGAAATGTCTAAAAAGGTGAATGACCGCTTGTGGATGCCGATCAACCTCTCATTAGGGCTGGCGTTAGGACTGTTCGTTGTTGGAGCGTTATTTGACCTAAGCGGTGAGGCTGTTGCTCGCAAGGTTTTACCCGTGATGTTGGCGCTAGGCTTTGGCTTCTTTCTCGTCACAGTGTGGAAGCCCGGCACATTCATGACCTTTATCGCTTATGAAGCGATCGCAATGTTCTTTGCGTTGGGAGTGTATGGCTATTTATTTTTTACGTCTGCGTGGGTGGGTGTGGGATGGATGCTGTTTGGGGTGTTGGTGACGATCATTGCCGCTGTGGTGCAGGCGACCGGAAAAGCTGGCAAGGGCATTTTCTGGTATTTCGATAATAACGGGGTCTTTCACTTGATACAGATGTTGGGGATGGGATTGTTGTATCTTGGCTTAAACACATAGAGATTCAGGCAAGGTGATAAACAGGCTCACCACGAAATAAGGTTTCGTGGTGAGCCTGTTCTTAAGATCAAATAGGACGCTGACAACTGCAGATGGGCGCGGAAAAGAAATTAGTAATCCGCTTTTTCAGCGTTTATCCGCATCCTGAATTTTCGATATTTATATCAACCCAACTTCTTTATTGAACTCGACGATCAACTCATCGATCTCATCTGCCTGCGTTTGGACACTGGTCCAGTAATCGGGCTGGTACCACTGCGCCTGAATTTCATCGTATGTTTTGCCTTGCTGCTCAACCCAGGTGTAATACTTGAGGTTATGCACGCGGCGGCGATCGGGGTAACGCAGCTCGAGCATATTATCTGTGGACTGACCATGCAGGTAGCGGGAGAAGTCGGCGGCGGCGTCTTTTTCGCTGTATTCGCCGAATTCCTGATGCATTTCATGCAGGCGTGAGCGGTATAAGTCCATTGAGTCGGTAGCGACCGTGAACATGATGTCGTTCTCGTCCATTTCGTAGTACTTTGCAGCTTTAATGCAGGAGAGTACGTTGGAGATACCAGAGAAGCCGAGCAGGTCAAGATTGGAAATGACAGATTCGGAGACACCCTTACTGACGAGGTGGGCGCGTCCGTTCTCTTCGTTGAAGAGGCGCGCAATGTTAACCACGGCATTGTCGTCGATAGCGGTGACCACATCCGTGTTCTTGGTGTTGTGAACCCACGGAACGTGCTTATCGCCGATGCCTTCGATGCGATGTGAGCCAAAGCCGTTTTCGAGCAGGGTGGGGCATTGCAGGGCTTCACTGGCGACGATCTTGCTATCGGGGAAGAGCTGTTTCATGTAATCGCCAGACGCGATCGTTCCAGCGGAACCAGTGGCGGATGCCATGCCACGGTATTTGCCATTTTTGCCAGCCACCTGACGGAAGACTTCTTCCATCGCGTGACCGGTGACGTTGTAATGCCAGAGATAATTGCCGAATTCCTGGAACTGATCGAAGATCATCAGGTCCTGACCGGAGTTGCGCAGTTCCCAACATTTATCGAAAATTTCCTTAACGTTCGATTCGGAGCCGGGGGTCTTGATGGTTTCGCCAGCGACTTTTTCCAGCCACTCAAAGCGTTCCTTCGACATACCTTCAGGCAGGATGGCGATCGATTCGCACGCCAGAAGCGCGGAGTCGTATGCACCGCCGCGGCAGTAATTGCCGGTGGAGGGCCACACTGCTTTTTGGGTGGTCGGGTCGAATTGACCGGTGACGAGACGTGGAACCAGACAAGAGAATGCAGCGCCGACTTTATGCGCACCTGTGGGGAACCACTTGCCAACGAGCACCACAATGCGCGCTTTGATTCCCGTCAGCGAAGAGGGGAGCTCAAAGTAGTTGACCCCGCCATAGGTCCCGCCGGAAGCGGTGGGTTGGTTGTGCCAGTTGACGCGGAAGAGATTCCGCGGATGAATGTCCCAGAGTCCGATGCCTTTTAATTCCTCTTTGACCTTGGCATGAATTTTTGAAGGGTCTTTCATCTGTGCATAAGTGGGGATGATGATGTTGCGCTCTTTGGCGCGTTGAATGGCGCGAGCGCGGCGATCTTTGTGAACCGTCAGGTCGATTTTTGTCATGGGAAAAGTGCCTCCTGAAATTTGTCAGACAACTTTTATTATACTCCACTCGTTTGAGAACTGCGCGTTTTTAGAGAAAAGTTTTAAGATATAGGTTCTCATCATGTACATTGGGAAAACTTGGTCATATCTTTTATTGGGGAGTTTAGTGTTTCATATTATTATGGTGGGAGACCCCAGCAATCGCTATTTGATGTTGACTGGTCGCCCTTACGATTATTGATGATGAGGTGATTTCGAAATGAACAATGCAAAAACGACTGCCGTTTCAGGGTGCATTATTTGGTTCTTGTTGATCACGTTCATTGGCAGCTGCATCATGCCGGTTTCCTTTGCGGTGGGAGGAGTCACTTCGTCCACCAATTTTGTGATCGAG
>JBEBCV010000225.1:0-8980 GCA_041157505.1 Chloroflexota bacterium
AAGATGCGACACATCATTGTAGGAGATGGCGCGACTGGTACTACGGCGGCTTATTACATCCGTAAGGCAGATAAGTCCGCGTCCATCACGATTGTGTCCGATGACCCCAACCCAGCATACTACCGCGCTGCGTTGACAAATTATCTTCTTGGCGAATTACAAGAAGCTCAACTCTTCGCCGTTCCCCCAGACTTCTACATCGAAAATTCAATAGACCGCATTCTCGCAAGAGTCTCTTCGGTTGATTCGAAGAACAATCGCATCACTCTCGCAGATGACCGTCAGATCGAGTATGACCAATTGCTGATCGCAAGTGGTTCGCGTCCCAACGCGCCCACCTTCCCAGGTGCAGACCTCTCTGGTGTGATGACCATGCGCACGCTTCAAGATGTTCGTACCGTGGTGGATGGAATCCGTGCAGGGCGAGTCAAACATGCGGTGGTGGTGGGAGGCGGTCCGCTGGGGATCGAATGGGTACAGGGGCTGATGCATTACAAGGTGCATGTCACCTACTTGCTGCGTGGTGATGTGTTCTTTGATCGTGCTTTGGATAAAACCGCCTCAGACCTGGTCATCAGCCGCTTGCGTGCCGAAGGTGTGGATGTGCGCACGAACGAAGAGATCGACAAAGCGATAGCCGGAATCAATGGACGCTTGCGTGCCGTGCGATTAAAGAATTCAGGTCAAACCATCGATTGTCAACTGGCAGGAACTGCCATTGGCATTCGCCCAAATATCGAGTTCCTTCAAGACTCCGACATTGAGATTGCAAAAGACGAAAAACGCGGAACTCTGCTTGGCGTAACCGTAGACAAGAACATGCGCACCAATGTTCCCAATGTTTATGCAGGTGGAGATGTGATCAACCGAACGTTGGGGCTATGGGAACCTGCCCGTTTGCAAGGTCGAGTGGCGGGACGCAACATGGTCGGCGGCGAAGAATCGTATGAGGCAGGCGAACATTATTTTGCCACCCGCCTTTACGATCTGGACTTTGCCAGTGTAGGCAGCATCACCGAGAAACCGGGCGATAAAGTATTGATTGATTTTCCACGCGGCAGCGGTCGCATTGCCTATCGCAAACTGGTGATCCGCGAGAATCGCCTGGTCGGTGCGTTGATGCTTGGTCAGCGCAAAGAGAATGTGCGCAAGTATGGTTTGTTCTATAAACAACTCATCGAACGCAAGCTCGATATAGCCGCTGTTGCAGACCGATTGCTGGACTCTAGCTTTGATCTACCAAATTGGATCGAGTCACTCAACATCGGACAGCAGATCAAAACTGTACAGGGAATTCTCAGCACATCATCTTTGCCTTCCGCCGCCAAAGTGCGAAAAACGGAAATGGTCGAAGTAAGCAACACATTTGCATCGAAACCACTGAAAGCACCGAAAGCCCTTCTTCAGGCAAACGGACGGGTCTATCAAATAGAAGGGACAATGTCCATCGGGAGAAAACCCGAAAACCAGATCGTGATCGATGAACCTTTGGTTTCAAGTAAACATGCTGTGATCGAATTGGATGGTATTTCCTATTTCATCCTCGACAATAACAGCACGAACGGCACTTTTGTGAACAATGTACCGATCACCGAACGAAAAATGCTTCAGGATGGAGACGTTCTACAGATCGGGGATACGAACCTGAATTTTGTCCTCCATTTTGAAGGACAAAAAACTTCGAGCTTACCGGAAGAGATCACACTGGAACAACCGCCACCCGAACCAGCACCCCTTGGTTATGTCGAATACAACGGCAAGCGCAGCGAGATCAAGCAAGATACCATCACATTAGGACGCGATCCTGAAGCCACTATTTTGATCGATCATCCTACAGTTTCCTTCATGCATGCACAAATCTCACTGCATGGAAATCGCCACTACTTGCGCGATCTCGGCAGCCGCAATGGGACCTTCGTCAATGAAGAACTTGTCGTCACCCCGGTCATCTTGAAAAACAATGACATGGTCCGCATAGGTGGTGCTGCCCTCAAATTCACTACGAATGCAAATACAGAACTCATTCCACCCGTTGCCCCAAAACAAGTCAAAACCGAATTTATCAAAAAAGAATCTGAAAGCGAAGACCTGGCACGGCTGATAACTTATTCAGGCGCGACGATTGGGTTGAATTTCGTGTTGAAACCCCCAACCGTCACATTAGGACGTGACCCTGAATCAAATGATATTGCGTTGCACAACCAATCCGTAAGCCGCAACCATGTCCGTTTTGATTGGAGCAAAGGGAAATGGCATATTACTGATCTTGGCAGCGGAAATGGAACTCGCATCAACGGCAAGGAAATTAAACCAAATGCCGAAACTGCGCTTGAGTCTAACGATGAGGTGCAATTTGGCGATGTGAAGTTGATGTATGTTCCGCCCTCGTCCTCGTTGCAGTCAACGCCAAAATTGCCGATGACCTTCATCATCGAACCGGAGCAGGAAGCAGAGCCAAAAACACCTTCTGTTGCCGTTGAACCGCCAAAGATCGAACCTTCGAAACCGCCGGTGGTGGATAAAACACCGTCCATTCAAGCAAAGGCAGAATATCTTCAAGATGAGATCGCGCGGATCATGGAAAAGCGACCAGCTTCAGCAGAGGAGAAACCGCCTAGCAGCAACCAAGCTGCTGACGAGGTCGGAGGCGAAGCGACTCAATTCATGTCGTCCTCCTTCCCCACCCGTCTCACGGTTCTTGCCGGACCTGCACTCGGGCGCGTCATTCTGTTGGTTAAACTTCCATTGACGGTGGGTCGCACAACCACCGATGATGTCCAAGGGCTTGATGACCCGTTGGTATCACGTCAACACTTGCGAATCGTATTGAACCCGGATGGAAACATTGGCATAACCGATCTTGGAAGTGTGAATGGAACGATCCTGAAAGGTATTTTATTGGTACCCAATCAAATGTCCATTTTGAATAAAGGGGATGAACTGCGAATGGGCAGCACTGTTTTAAAGGCAGAATGACCATGACCCTGGATTATATTGAGCAATTACGTGATGATGTAGAACGGGAGGTGATGGCGTGCATTGGCTGCAATGACTGTATGCTGGCATGTCCATTGCCTGAAAAACAAAAGGTCACCATTGCCGAGCTGAATGCCGGGGTTCTATCAGACCGCATTACTTCTTTGAATGTCATTAATTTTGTAACTGCCTGTACCCAATGTCAGCAGTGTAATCCCGTTTGCCCTGCCAACCTGCACCGCGCTGATATGGTGTTGTGGAACAAAATGAAGGTTGAGAATGTGGCGCCGAATCGTGCTGTGCCATTGCAGATCGGTTCACAGGTCGTGCAATCCAATTGGACATTGGATTCACTTGCCAACCAGATAAGCTCCTTCCAACTCCTTCAAGGGATCCCGATCGAGCATTTGCGGCGCATGTTATTGAGCTGCACTCTTCGTCAACTGGCGGCAGGAGAAACCCTTTGCCGCGAAGGCGAATTTCATGAACGGTTGTACGTCTTCCTTGAGGGAGAGATCGAGCAATCGGTCTCCACCGCCTCGGGTGGACATATGCGCATCCTGATTTTAGGACCTGGAACCTTCCATGGCGAGATGGGCGTATTGGCGAATCAGGAAGAAGGTTATAACCTGATCGCTTTGCATCAATCGACCGTGCTTGAATTCCCGAAAGCTACTGTCCATCGTATGATGAAGGAGATTCCGGTCTTCAAAGCGACCATGGATGAACTATATCGCCGACGTGCACTTTGGACATATGTGATCCGCTCGCCTTTGTTCAGTTCAATTCCTGAAGCAGCATTGGAAACCATGTTAAAAGATGCCAAACTGAGGGTCTTTGGAGCTGGAGAAGTTATTTACCGTGAAGGTGAGACGGGTGGGGATCTCTGCCTTGTTCAATCCGGTTATTTGCGGGTCGCTCGTAAACAATTTGATTCAGAACTGGTTGTGCAATACTATCGTGAAGGGGATATCTTTGGCGCTTCCGCGGTTATGTTCAACCAACCTCAACCGACAACCGTTTCCGCCAATACCCGTGCCGATGTGGTTTTCATTCCAGCTGCCAGTGTACTTGCCATGTTGGATAAATTTCAAGACCTGCGTGCCGGCTTGATAGAGGAAGCCTATCGCAACGATCAACTGCTTCGGCTTGCCATGCCGCAAGCCAGGAAAGATGCAACCACGCAGAATATTCCCGGCATCCAAACCATCCAAACACATATTTCACTCTCCAGCCTAATGGATCAGGGTGTGATGCAAGGTCATGAGATCCTTGTCATCGATACTGCGAAATGCACCAATTGCAATAACTGTGTGGATGCTTGCGGAAGACGACATGGCTACTCACGCCTTGAACGGCGGGGTTTGCAAATGGGCAACCTGCTCTTCCCCACTGCCTGCCGTCATTGTGAAGACCCGGTCTGTTTATTGTGCTCCGTCAATGGGATCGTGCGCAAGCCCGATGGTGAGATCAGCATTGTGACCGATAGCTGTATCGGTTGCGGCGCTTGTGCAGAACGCTGTCCGTATGGAAATATCCAAATGCATGAGCGTGAGCGCAAGCCTGATAACCTAATATTATCGCTTGCCAAAACCATTGGATTGAAGATGGCAAGCCCAAATGTTCAAGATAAAGTGGCAGTCAAATGCAACCTTTGCGAAGGGTTTGAAGATTACGCTTGTGTACGAGGCTGCCCTGTAGGAGCTGCCATGCGCATTGACCCGGTCCAGCAGTTCAAACGGGACGATCTGAATGTTGGTTTGGAAATGAAGAAAAGCGGTAGTAGATAACATGACAAATCGCATCCGCATCAAACGACAATTTAAGCTATCGGAACGTTCCATCATTTGGATCGTATTCAGCACGGTTTTATGCTGCGTGTTCGGGCTTGGCTCGTTTGGAATGATAGATTTCATCCGCAGACTTTTTGAAACTTCAAGAACGCCTATGCTGCTCTTGATCTCAGGGTTGGGCGGTATCGTAGTTTTACTCTCGGTTTTTGTTACTTTTTACAGCGTGCGAAAAAGAGCCCTGCAAGAAAAACTTCCCGGCACGATGATGGCATGGTTCAAATCTCATATTTACATCGGCTTGCTGGCATTTGTGCTGGCGATCGTCCATGCCTTTCTCGCCATATCGCGATCAGACTTATCAAAGGGAAGTCTTGCATTATTTACCTTCTTGTTATTGATCATCAGCGGCATTGCATGGCGGCTTATCTATTCGGTTTTTCCACCGGTAGTAGCTAATTCCGTAGGCAACCTTGCCGTAAAAGATACACTCTCAAAATCTCAGATCGTTCAAATTGAGATCGATAAACTTTTGGCAGGGAAATCAGCAGATTTTCGGCGCGGCGCGGCAGAGGGTGCAAAACGCAGGAACTGGCAGCGCATTGAAAGCAAGATGAAATTGCCGCCCAATGAGTTGGAAGATTGGAACACACTTAAAAAACTGATCGACCGCATCAAGCGTTACGACCGCCGTGAACGCTTGCAGAAAGGATATGCCATTTTCATGCAGGGATGGAAATGGCTTCATATACCCATTGCGCTCGTCCTTGCCGGAGTGGTCACGCTTCACGTTCTAGACGTTTTCGGTTTTGGCACCCCGCCTGCTCATGCAGATTTGGTCGGACTTCCCCCATCATCAGAATGTGCGCGGTGTCATCAAGAGATCGTTCAAGAATGGAAACTGAGCATGCACTCGCAAGCCCAGACCGGACCCGTTGTTGTTGCGCAAACAAAACTGGCGTTGGAAAAACATCCGTTATTTGAGCGGGCTTGCAACAACTGCCATTCTCCCATTGGAACAGCCCTAACCAAAGAAGAAATTCTGCCGCTCGATGCAAATAATTTTTATCGTTCACAGATCAATGGAAAAGTCATCGATGAAGGTGTCACTTGTATTGTCTGTCATACCCTGCCTAACGCACCTGATGAACGCCGCGGCATGTTCGATAACTTCCCCGTAGCCCAAGGGGAATCGAGAGCATTCGCGGATATGTTTGGACCTCCGCTCGGAGATACTGGTCCACTGCCCAACATTTGGCACGAATCACAGACAGGTTTCATGACAGACAACGCCTCCTCCTCGCATTTGTGTGGATCCTGCCACAACGTTAAAGTGGATATCGACGGCAACAGCGAGATCACAGCATTTCCCAATAGTGATGGTAGCCTCAGCGACCAGGACCGCGACAATCAACTTGACGAGAACGAACTTGATGTAGACGAGAACGGAAAATTGAAAGATCTGGTCTTGCAAACCACGTTCGACGAATGGGAAGATTATGTGGCAGTTCAAAACGCACGGGGTCAAGATGCACTGGGTTGTGTGGATTGCCATATGCCCCGCACTGCCGATGCGCCCATTCTCACTCCGCAATTGAATATCCCTTACTTTTTGGCGCAAGACCGTGAACGTCAATCGCACACCTTTGTCGGTGTAGATTATGACCTTGCACCTGAGCGCTACACGCCAGAAGAGTTCGAGCTTGTTCAAGAAGAAAGACAAGCCCTTCTACAATCTGCGGCGACATTGATCGTTGAGACAAGCCAGAATGAAGATGGAAATATTGTAGCTTCGGTGACCATAAGGAACAATCTTGTCGGTCACAGTTTACCAACTGGTTTTGCATTCGCTCGGCAGATGTGGTTGGAAGTCTCCGCCAAAACAGAAGAAGGTGACCCCGTTTGCCTAACCGATCTTGACATTGACGGTAACATTATTGAAGCTCAATGCGCATCTGGAGTGATCCGCTCACCGCAAGCGGACTTATTGACATGTAACCCATTACTTTTGGAGAAGATCGGAATCAAACCCAGCAAGAATGGGGAAAGCATTGTCCTTGATCCAGCTTCGGTTGCCCCCCTTGAAAATTGCGACCCTTGGCTTGCCAATTTCCAAAAAGTATTGACCATTCCCGTTGGAAATGTGTTCTTTGAAGTTCCATTCCAGACCCCGGCAGCAGACATTGTGAAAATACGTGTCCGAGCGAGTGACGGTCAGGCAATGGACCCGATCAATTCCACCATTCTTGTTGATGGGCAAGTACGTGACTCTGCTACATTTGATTATGTCTTCGATGGAGCAGACTTCGCTGGTCAGGAAGTAACCATCAATGCAGTTTTACATTTCCGTCATCTCCCACCCTACTTCCTGCGCGGACTCGACGGTTACTATCCAGATGGAATTACCTCTGATATTTTGCTTGATAATTTGACCGTCATTGATATGGCACGTACCAGCGCGAATATATCCCTGCCCTAACTTGTCCATTCATCTTAAGAAAGACCTATTACCTCATCCTGCCACCAGAGTCGGTTGAAAGGTATAATTTTCGGCATGGCTTTCGCCCACCTCAACCGTATCTTGCAAGGCAACTGCATTGACGTCCTCAACTCCCTGCCAGAAAAATCGGTGGACTTGATTTTTGCCGACCCCCCTTACAACCTTCAATTACAAAATGATCTATTTCGACCCAACCTCAGCAAAGTGGATGCGGTGGATGACGGCTGGGATAAATTCTCCAGCTTTGCAGCGTACGATACCTTCACCAGTGATTGGCTTAACGCAGCCAAACGGGTCTTGAAAGATACTGGCACGATCTGGGTCATCGGCTCTTATCACAATATTTACCGCGTCGGCGCAGTGATGCAGGATCTTGGTTTTTGGATTCTCAACGATGTAGTCTGGCTTAAGACCAACCCCATGCCGAACTTCCGTGGTGTGCGTTTTACCAATGCACACGAAACCCTGCTATGGGCGCAAAAAGAACAAGGCGCGAAATACACCTTCAACCACAAGGCGATGAAAGCCCTGAACGATGACCTGCAAATGCGCAGTGACTGGGTCATTCCACTCGCGACTGGAAAAGAACGCCTCAAAACCAACGGGACGAAGACTCACCCCACCCAGAAGCCAGAAGCACTCTTATACCGAATCATCCTATCCACCACCAACCCCGGTGATGTGGTGCTCGACCCTTTCTTTGGCAGCGGTACGACCGGTGCTGTTGCAAAAAAACTTGGACGCAACTTCATTGGCATTGAGCGCGAGACGAAATACATCAAAGCTGCACAACAGCGGATCGATTCGATCAAGTCTGCACCGGCTGAGGCGTTGGAACTGCCCGAGAAACGCAACCAGGAACGGGTCCCGTTTGGAGCGTTGGTGGAGAATGGCTATCTCAACCCTGGGCAAAAGCTTCAGTACGCCAAAGGCAAACGCGAAGCGACCATCCTCGCCAATGGACATATCAAATGCGGCAACATCATTGGCTCGATCCATGCCGTTGCCCGCGAATTGACAAGCGCACCCGCCAACGGTTGGGAAATTTGGCTTTACTCAGAACGCGGTAAACTTAAGCCAATTAATGAGTTGCGAGAAAAATTCAGAAAAACAATCACCGCTAAGAGCGCAAAGAACGCGAAGAAAAAAGCTTTATCATAGCGAGCTTGGCGGTTAAAACTAGGAGAAATATGTCGAAGTCCTTCACCCTTGTCAAAGAACAACAAATCCCCGAGATCAATTCGCTGGTGCAGCTGTGGGAACACAAACGCACAGGCGCACGCCTGCTCTCGGTCATCAACGACGACGAGAACAAAGTATTCAGTATCAACTTTCGCACCACACCCAAAGATTCGACCGGTGTGGCACACATCCTCGAACATTCCGTGTTGAACGGCTCGGAGAAGTACCCGGTCAAAGAACCGTTCGTGGAATTGCTCAAAGGCTCACTCGCAACCTTCGTCAATGCCTTCACCTTCCCCGACAAGACCTGCTACCCCGTTGCCAGCCAGAACGAAAAAGATTTTTACAATCTCATCGACGTCTACATTGACGCGGTGTTCAACCCCATCCTCAGCGAACAAACACTTATGCAGGAAGGCTGGCATTACGAGATCGAAGGCCCCTCTGCACCGCTGACGTATAAAGGCGTAGTCTTCAACGAAATGAAGGGTGCTTATTCCTCACCTGATAATTATCTCGCCAAGGTCATCAT